>JARGFK010000100.1 GCA_029211065.1 Desulfobacterales bacterium | reverse complement strand
TGGCAATTCACTGCCGAGGATGCCAGGATAAAACTACGCCGCCTCTATCCGACAATTGATGGTTGACGAGATACTAGAGCGCCGCCATGAATATTGACGAATTTTTCCAAATGGTTCCTTTATTCGTTTGGCCCTTATTGGCACTTGGCGGCCCAGGGAATAATGCGCTCTTTGTGAACCCAGATCGCTCTACCGCAGTGATCAATATACAAATACGACATCAAAAACTATGTCAAAGAACACCTTTCAAAGAAAATCTTTACACCGACACGCCATTGCCGTAATATTGAACAGCTAAACGGTAACTGGCTGCTACAGAAACATTCACTTTAAAACCCAAATGGAACACAGGGCTTAGTTCAACCGGAATTATGTTTTGGCTTCGCAAAACATTAATTCTTTATTCGTTGAACACAGGGCTTAGTTCAACCGGAATTATGTTTTGGCTTCGCAAAACATTAATTCTTTATTCGTTATGGCAAAACGGTTGAAACCTTTACTCAATATCCTCATCAATAATGATGGCGCCGCCGGGGTCGCGCTTGACCTTGCTGATGCCGGGATAGCGTTTTTCCATTGTCTTGATGGAAAGGGATTGCTTTCGGACCATGTCCATCAGGCGCTGGTTTTCCTTTAGAAGGTCTTTTTGCTGGAGCGCCTGGCGGATGGCAACGGTGAGTTCTATCAGGTTGCAGGGTTTGGTAAAAAAACGATAGACTTCGCCTTCATTAATGGCGCGCAGGGCGGCGTTGAGGTTGGCATGGCCCGTCAGCATGATCCGGACGATTTCCGGGTATTTTTTGCGGACAATGGTAAGGAGTTTCGTTCCGGACATGCCGGGCATCTTTTCATCTGAAATAATCAAATCGATTTGCTGCCGGGAAAGGATCGTCAGCGCCTCTTCGGCCGAAGCAGCGCAGAAAACCTGATAGGATTCCCGCTGGAGGGCTTCTCTGAGCAGGTCCAGCAAGGGCTGTTGATCATCGACGGATAGGATGGTATGGGGCATCGATTTTACTCCGAGCGGTTTATAGAAAATGTCTGATTCTGGTTTAGACCCAGCCAATTACATATCAGATAAAGGGCGGGTTACGATTCTGTCCATATGGCCTTTCCCCCTGTGCCTTCCGTGCGACACTGTCAAATCATAAACCGTTCCTTCTCCTTGGGCGCCACACATCGCGTTGAAGATTTTTTCTTGGCCAAAAGGGCCTGGGCGGTCTCAAGTTTTAAATCTACATCCGCATCGGTCTGGTCCGTGTCATGGTGAAAAAGATAGAGAGTTTTAACAGCGGCTTTATCGGCCAGATTGGCAACCTGTCCGACGGCTGAATGGCCCCAACCGATTTTGTTTTTGTATTCGCTATCCTGATAAGTGGTGTCAGTGATCAATACGTCCGCACCTTTTATAAAATTAATCAGGCGTTTCCGGTAAAACCGGTTAAAAGATTGACTGTCGGTGGGATAAAGTTCGTTATCGGTGATATAACAGATTGAACGGCCTTTGTATTCAACCCGGTAACCCAGGCAATAGCCGGGATGGTTCAGCAGCATGGTCTTTAGGGTTTTACCGCAAATTTCCAGGGTTTCTTCTTTGATATCCCGAAAAGAGATACGGGCACTGAATTCTTTGATCTTAATGGGAAAGTAAATACCATCCATCTGTCCGGAGATCATTTGTTCCATGGTGATGTCGCCATGGGAAGGACCGCAGATCTCAATTTCATTACCCTGCTTAAAGAGCGGCGCAAAAAACGGCATGGCGTTGATATGGTCCCAGTGGGGGTGAGAAATAAAAATTTTTGCATCGATTAAATGGCGGTTTTCAGCGACCAGGGAGTCGGACAATGATTTAATGCCGGTGCCGGCGTCAAATATAAAGAGGGTGTTGTCGGAAAAGTCAAGACTGACGCAGGACGTATTCCCGCCGTATTTAATGGTGTTTTTGCTGGGAACCGGCAACGTGCCGTGGACACCCCAGAAGGCCAATTCAATCTGGTCGGCTATGGTTCGCAGCAGTTGGGCAACGAAGGTTTTTGGGTTGACGGGCTTGACGATATAACCGTCGGCGCCGAAAGAAAACGCCTGCTTGCGATCAAATTCATAAGGTTTGGCTGTTACCACTACGATTTTAGTCTCATCCAGGCTGCGTTTGCTGCGAAGAAGGCTGATCAACTCAAGTCCGTCAATTTCAGGCATCATCAGATCTAAAATCACACAGTCGGGCTGCTGGGCAATGATTTCCTGAAGCGCCTTGATGCTGGAAGTGTTTCCGGAAACAGTGTGCCCATCCTTTTCCAAATACCGGGTCATCAGGTTGATGGAAATCCGGTCGTCATCGACAATGTAAAATTTATGGCGTTTTTTCAAATGGCGCACCCCGTTGGTATAGCCCTTCGATTCATAAATACGATAACGTATTTTTTTTAGACTTCGGCGGAACTCCCTGCGGTCTGGGCACTCAGGGTCGAATACAGTCGAAGCCCTCAGGACTAAGAGCTGCCCTCGGCTATGAGCTCGGGCCGAATGGGGTAAGCATATCTAATGATTCTCGTCCTAATAATACGTAACTGTATAATTGCGAATCGAAGCACCTAGCTGACGCAAACCCGCCGGATTTCATCCAGATCGGTCAACCCCTTAAATATCTTATGGATGCCGTCCTGTATCAGCGTGGCCATACCGTCCTTGGCGGCCTGTTTAAAGAGTTCATCGGTGGGCGCTTCGGTTTTGATCATTTTCTTGATTTCCTTGGTGCCTACCATGAGTTCATGAATACCGAGCCGGCCCTTATATTTCGATCCGGAACAGGCTTCACACCCCTCGGCACGGAACATTTTGAATTCCGGCGTGTACTTGAGGTCCAACGCATCAAAGGCTTCTTTGCCGTATAGAATTCGTATGGTTTCGAATTCTTCCTCGGTGGGATGATATTCCTTTTTGCAGGACTTGCATAACCGCCGGACGAGCCGCTGGGCCAGCACCCCGAGAAACGCGTCGGAAAAATTAAGGGGGTTGAGGCCCATGTCCAAAAGACGGGTAATGGTTTCGGGCGCGCTGTTGGTGTGCAGTGTTGAAAAGACCAGATGGCCGGTCAGAGAGGCTTCGATCCCAATGTGCGAGGTTTCTTTATCGCGCATTTCACCGATCATGATGATGTCGGGGTCCGCCCGCAGAAAGGCGCGCATGACCCGGGGAAAATCCAGCCCGATTTTGGGCTTGCATTCCACCTGGCGCAACCCCTGCTGGGAGATTTCGACCGGGTCTTCGGCGGTCCATATTTTAACACCGGGTTTATTAATATACCCGAGCGCGGAGTGCAGCGTCGTGGTTTTGCCGGAACCGGTGGGCCCGACCACCAGAAACAGGCCGTATGGCTGAGTGATAATTTTCTTGGCTTGCTCCAGGTTTCGTTCACTCAGTCCCATGTCGTCAAATTTCATGGCGCCGGATTCGGCCAGGATTCGGAGCACGGCGTCTTCATAACCGCCCGCTGTCGGGAGGGTTGCCAGCCGCAGCTCAAACGGCTTAATCCCTTTTCGTTTAAATTTGATTTTGCCATCCTGGGGCAGGCGCCTTTCGGCGATATCCAGGTTTGCCATAATCTTTATCCGGGAAATGAGCCCGCGCGTGCTGTTCAGGGGGACCTGCAGAACCTCCTGGCAGACCCCGTCAATGCGGTAACGGATATCGGTCTTCTTGGTAATAAGAGAAGGTTCGATGTGAATATCGGAAGCGTCCTTGCGGTAGGCGGTAATTAAAATCTGATCAACCATGCGGACCACCTGGCTGGAAGCTTCATCCATACCCCCGTCGTCTTCCACCGGCTGATCGTCGTCTTCCTCAAAGTCGATTTCCGGCAGCATGAACATACTGTCTTCATCATCTTCCTGCGGGGTCTCGATTGGGGTATTCTTCTGGTCGTAAAAATAGTTGATGCATGCGAGAATATCCTCTTTGATGCCGACGGACATTTTGTATTTTTTAGCTTTGATCAGGGTTGAAATAAAATCGGTGCGGGTGATGTCGGCCGGGTTATCAATCAGGATTTCAACTTCTCCGGTCGTCATTTCCCAGTTCAACGGGACCCATGTGTTCTGCTGCAGAAAAGGCTTTTTTAATTTTGTTAAGAGTTCATAGGGAATCGACATCTTAGGATCAAAGGCTTTAAAGGGGCACTTGAAGAACAGGGATAGAGACTTTCCTATTTCCTCTTTTTTTATTTTTTTGTACTCAACAAGGACAAACTCTACACTTTTATTTGCCTTTTTGGCCAATGCCAGGGCATTTTCCAGCTGTTCCTTGGTCACGATTTTGTATTTTAAGAGATAATCGTATTTGGACCTGAACTTGGTTGCCGAAAGCAAGGCGCTGATTTTGGATTTTATTTCCGGATAATCCGGATTGATTTCAGTAACGGATTGGTACAATTCCAGGGCCAGATCTTTATGCTTACGATTTTCCATTTCTTGCCCGAGGGCAAACCTGATATCGACCTTGACGCTATCGCTCAGGTCATTGCTGTAGATAATGTTGTAAACCTGATCGATCACCCGGGAAGGGGAATGAAGTTCAAAAAGACATTCCACCAGTCCGGGAATGATATTAACGGTGGGATAATCAAGGCCAAACAGCTTCATGTATCCTTCAATGGCTTCGTTGAACAGGCCCAGTTCTTTATAAGCTGAAACACTCCCCAGGATTTCAGGTACGTCTTCATCCACCTCCCAAGTCTGCTTGAAAATGGTGATATCATCGGAAGTAATGGTTTGTTTAACCTTTTCAAGCTCGGCGATTTCATTTTTAAGGACCTGTATTTTTTCCTTGAGAAGTTTCTGACGGTTGGGATCCAATTTAGGGGTAGAGGAAAGGATTTGCTCATATAGCTCAAGGGATTCATTCAGAAGGCCATGGGAATAATAAGCCTCGGCTTCCTTTGCTCTGGAATCAATATCTGTTTCGTGCACGCTGCTCATGGTATTAAACTCCACCATTTATGCTCACATTTTTAAAAAGCGGGTCAATCCTTTGGGTTTCTGAGACTCTTTGTCAAGGGTCGCAAGTAAAATATTGCAGTTGAGCCGAACCAATGCAAGCGGGGCAAGCCTGCCCAACGCCGCAAGCAGAAACCCTTTGCGGCCCTTGATGATATACAGCATGGTATTTTCAAAAACCAATTCAGCTTCCTGAATTTTATCCAAGGCAGCGGCAAAAAGCGATAGATCCCAGCCGCCGATCCCTTGGGGTTCCTTTTGATTATAATACTGGAAAAGAACGTTCCCATCAAATGAAAAATAAATAATACCCAGAAACTGGTCAATTTCCATAATGTTTTTTAATTGCTCATCCATTTATTCACTCAGAACCTGTATGATTTTGTCATGGGGGCATTGGGTGTTGACGGAAACGACAATCGTCTTGTCTGCCGGCAGGATGATGTAGTCGGTGGCCGCGCCCGTGTTAACATAGCAGGACTTTAAATCGCCGGCTTTAAAGAATTTTCCCAGCGCGATGGCTTCCGTTGTCAAGTTGTCCCAACTGTTGTCGTATAAGATTTCCTTTAACCATTTTTTTTCGCCTTCCAGTTTATCCAGCTTGCTGTGAATTGCGACCGCAGGTGAAACTTCATGTGATTGAGACAGTTCCGGCTCCTTCATGCTTGCGTAATGGGGGGGCGGATTTTCCGGCTGAGAGCCGTCTGATTCTGCCGCTTCGTCTTTCAAACGCATGGAATCCATAAGGATAGCCTGGAGATTATCGTTTATTTGTTTGGTTTTGACCGGGCAGGTATCCTGTATTGACAAAGCGACATTATTCCATGAAAGAATCTGATAAGCGCTCTGCAATCCTTTGGCATCCTGCACGCGGGCGTCAAAAAGCTCTCCGTTATTAAAGAATAAAACGCCCTTTAATCCGGATGTTTTATTCGTCACCCGGATGGTGCAGGTTTTCTGTTCCATCTCGACGAGTTGTAAGAACATTTCCAGGGGGACCGTTTGCAGGATGCCGCCTTCGGACTCTTTCGCCAGACGGGTGATAATTTTTTGGGTAAGTTCTTCCATTACAAAGGGTTTTTCAAGATATTCGGCGGCGCCGCCTTCAATGGCGCTTTTTTTCGAATTAGGCGAACTGTAGGCTGTCAAAATAACGACCGGTATGTCCGGGTAATGTTCAGAAAGATGCGCCAAGAGGGCAAAACCATCCATATGGGGCATATGCAAGTCGGTGACAACCAATGAAATATGGTTTTCTTTTAATATGGAGACAGCCTGCAGACCATCTTCAGCGGTCAGGACGGTAAAGTTATCCTTATGTTTTTTCAGCTTATTTTCCGTTAAGCTCAGCAGAATGCGGTCGTCATCGACAATCAGTACCTTTTTGTGCATTCGGGTTCCTTTTAAGTTTGGGAAGACTGTTAATCAAATCAGGTTCCGTTATTTTAAATGTTAATGCCGAAATGAATTATTTCAGCCTGATACTGTTTTTTCAAGGGGTCGATCTTTTGCATAAGCAGCGCCAGAAGGCCCATGTCCTCCGCAAGTTCCAAAACACTTTCCGAGACGCCTTTGACAATTTGCGGCAGCGGGGTATCTCCCGTAAATTCAAATGTACCGTTTGCGTATTGAACTTCGGCTGCAAATGGATCAAGAAATTCATACGTGTCGGCTTTTTCAAAAAACTTCTTTTTCAGAAGGGTATCAAAATCCGTTTTTATTCTTTTTTCGGCGGCAATCAGCGACTCCAGGGTTGATATTAGGAGTTGGAGCAAGGCAACAATCTCGCCGGGGGGTTGTTCGCGTTTTGCGGAAGAATCCGAATTTCCCTGGAAACGGCTCAGGTCGATACGCTTTACGTTAAAAGATGCGCCTGAATTTTTTGATTCTAGAATGAGGCGTTGAAGATTTTGCTTGGTATCGGAAGGTTCGACATGCTCCCATGGGCAGGTAACGCCGATGATGTTGCCGTTAATGAAAAAGATAAGGCTGTGATCAGACGTACCCGTTATGGCGATCTCAATATAGCCGGTTAGATTTTCAGTGTTCATACTCTTGATCAAACCGTCAAGGGCTGTATCTATATTGAGGTCTCGATGGAGGTCTTCGGCATAACTTAAATTAGCCCAAAAATGAAATTTTTCCGGTTCGATCTGATAAACGGAAACTATAAAATTCTGTGCTTTTAAATTACGGATCAATTCGTCTCTGGCGGAAATACCGTCCAACTGAATATTTTTTTCCTGAAAAAAAACATTCGTGATCGTATCTTCATCGAAAAAAATGATTCCCTCAGCCCCAGGCGATTTTAGATGAATCCCGCCACTTCTCAATTCGGCTTGGTAGTGCGCGATCAATTTTTCCATATCGAGATAGTAGCTGTTCAGGTTTATGACGATCGGCTTTGCTCGTGGGATGATAATCATTTAATTCCTTCTACAATCTGCGCCGCAATCGGTCGATGGAAATACGAATGCTGTCCTGCATCCTCGCAATGGCTTCAGAAAGATCGCCAATCTCATCTTTTCTTTTCGTCCGAATTTCCATATCCAGTGCGCCGATGCTGATCCGGTTGGCGGCATCGGTCAGCATTATGATGGGCTTGGAAAGCGCACGGCCTGAAAACCAGGCGACAATCGAGACAAAAACGATGATGATCACCAGCAGGAGATAGGCAAAAGACATCAACTGATCAATCAGTAAGGAAACTTCAATTTCGTCTTTTTGAATTGCTATCCCCCACCCGAATCTCGATTGTCCCACATACCCCAGAACGGATTCACCCTTTTGATCTTGAAAAGATACCAACCCTGTCCGGCCGCTTTTGTAAGCGCTGGTCAGTGGCGACCAATTTAACTGTTTTTGCTTGAAACCATAAATGTCGATCTGGTAAGCATCCATTGCCTGTTTATTTTTGACTAAAAAGGCTATTCCGGCATTGCCGGCCTCACTGCTGATAACTTGTTTTGAAATCTTATCAATTTGAATCATATGAACCACACCGCCGACCGTCTCTGCCGAGTTATTAATGGGTACGGCAACCATCAGAGCGGTCTTGCCGGTTTTGGTGTTTTTTACCATCTGCCATAGCGGCGTTTGACTGCGCAGCATATTTTGAAAAAAAGAATGTGCTGAATAATCCTCCAGGCGCTGATCTGTGCTGCCGGAAAAGAATTTGCCGTCTGCATCAACAATAAAGATGCCTTCCAAGTGCGGGTAAATTTTATGGACGGCTTCAAGGAGCGGCTCCTGCTGTGACCGGTCCATGGAAACCATAGCGTCCATTTCCGCCAGATCCTTGATAATCCGTTCCTTTTCACCGAACCACTCATCTACATACCGAACCATGCCCGAAAACAGTTGGGTGCTGTGTTTGGCTGCCTCGGTGCGAATACGTTCCTTGGCCTGTGACAATGTAATTCCCCAGAACATAACCAGCGGGATCAAGCTGACCAAAATCATTACGGTAAAAAGCTTGGCCGTCAGACCAAACCGAAAACGGCCGGGTCGCATGAATTGATCGTCGATTATTTTTTTCTTTTTGGGTTTTTCCGGAGGGGGCAAATTCTCCGTTTCACTGCTGGTCGCTGAAACGGTCCGGGATGGCGAGGCTTCCGTGGCCGGGGTGATTGTTGCGGCCGGTACAGGCGATATTTTTTTTCGGATTGATTCGGCCTTGACGGCGGTGATCACATGCCCGCAAGCCTTGCAGGCGAATCTGGCCTCCGTGCCCTTTATCCTGGCAGGGTCTAATTGATATTTTTTACCGCATTCTTCGCAGATAAGAATCATAACTGAGAAATCCTTTTTCCAAATGCAGTCAGCAATGGGAAAAGCAGTTAAATGGTCAGGTGGTTATTTCTTTAATCTTTTTTACCAGCGCCTGTTGGAAAGCAATTTTATTTTCTTGCCGTTGAATTTGCCGGGATAAACGGTCGGCCAGTTCAGCAGCGCGATGGCGGGGAACTTTGGCCAAATCCCCGCCGAACCCCTGAATTTCATCTTCAATGAGATATTCGGCGATGGGCCCTACGGCCAATGACAGCTGCATTTTTAAATAATCAAAAAATTCATTATCTAAAAAAGAATTTGGGCGATGTTCTTTTTCACCCGAAATTAAATCCATTCCTCAGTCTCCGATACATACGATGGAATTGAATGAACCCTGCAATAACAGGGTAAATAGATTTGAATATAATAACAGGTTTATCCGTGCGGGGGAAGTATTGATTTTGGGTTGCATCAGGACTGCCCTTACATAAGCGATCATTGGCGCAGATGTTTTAATTCTTCACGAAGTGATTTAAATTCCTCCTTAATGAGCTTTTTTAACTCATCGATGGCCTGGAGGGCAGCGTCTTTCGGCTCATTGATACTTACATCCGTCGGGGAAACGGCCGAAACTTCTACTGCCGGAACCGGGGTTTGGGTTTGTTCAACAGGAGCCGCCCTTTTCATCGGCGCTGTTTTTGGCGTTGCGGCCGGTTTTTTTTCTTTTAGCGGGGGCGGTTCTGCTTTCGTGAGCAGCTGCTGCTTCAGGTTCTTGAATTTTGCGATTTCAGCTGAAAGAATTTGACTGCTTTGCGATTCCGTGATGGTTTCCGAGGTTACCACTCGTTGAAGGTTGGCATGAATGGAATGCAGTAATTTTATGGAATCCGGCAGTGCGTTGGCTTTCTTGGCATTGATGTATCTGCCAACCGAATCGAGAAGTTTCAGAAGCGAGAGGACCACCTTGTTGTCATGATAAATTTTCATTAGACGGTCTGTTTCTGCAATCAACCGCGTCATGATCTCATGGGAAATTTCCCATTCAATGGATAGGACAATCGTCTTGAGTTCAAATAATTCTGAATCTTTTTGGGGTGTAGGATTTGTACCCTGGGCCGGGGCATCCGGCTTGTCCATATTCCCAAAAAATTCACCCAATCGGTTGTTGACCTCATCGGTAAACGTGTCTTTTTTATCAGCCATGATATAATCCTTATTTGATGGCCAGTTTCTTCTGCAAGGAAGAAACGGTTAACGATATTGCCTTTTTCATGGTTTCAACGACGTTTTCTCCCGTTAGGGCGCTTGCTGCAAATGAAGGCGCCTTTATTTGTTTGTTCAATATATTTTCAAGCTTTTCAGTCGGCAGCAGCGGGATCTTTTCTTTTGCCAGATCCCGCTTGTTGTACTGTATGACCAATGGTATTTTGAAGATGTTTTTATCAAAGGTGGCCAAATTTTCCTGGAGGTCTTTGAGTGAAAGTACGTTCATTTTTTCCCTGAGAGCCATTGAGTCGGCAACAAACACAACACCGTCAACGCCCCGTAAAACCAGTCTCCGGGTTGCCTGATATTTAACCTGACCCGGCACGGTATAAAGCTGCATCTTAATATTATACCCACCGATCATGCCGATATCCAATGGCAGAAAATCAAAAAACAGGGTGCGGTCTCCGTATGTTTTTACCGTTGTCAGCTTTGTTGTCATACGGTCCTGATATTTGTTGTAAATATATTCCAAGTTGGTTGTTTTACCGCCTCTGCCGGGGCCATAGTAAACTAATTTAACCTGGACCTCCTTCGTTTTCGGATTAATTAATGCCAAGTCAGACACCTCATGCTGTATGTAAACATTGAAATGAAAATGTTTTCGTTAGAGTAGCGCCGTTATCTTTTTGATTACCTCGGCTACTTTCAATCGAAGAAATCCCAACGACACCTCTTTCCCAAATACCGTAATCAGGAGCAAATCATCGGCGACCCTGCTGAAATGAATACTTTCTTTTTCACCCTTATGAAACAGCAGCGAAAAATCTGTTTCACCAATGATTTTAGCAATTTCACTAACAGCGCCAAAGTTTCCGGCTGCCAGAGCAGCCAAAGAATATACATCGTGCCTGGCCTTTCCGTCATTCAGGCTGATGAGAATATTGCCGGCCAAATCGATGAGAAGCAGGCTTTGAACGCCGACTTCCATCAATTCCTTTGCCAGAATATTTTCCATGGTTTCAAACTGTTTTTCGTCAAGTTCAACTGTGTAGTCCATGCATATTCTCCTGTAAAAGCGCCCAATGGCAAATCCAGCCCATCAGACCGGTTTCGGTCTTTTATTGCTTATCCCAATGCATACCCCGCCCCTTTTATGCGGTGGGAATAACGGTTATCTTTTTATCAGGTTTAAGGCATCCCTTGCAGCGGTTTGTACCGAAGCTGAGTGGGCTTTGAGTTTAAACAAGCCCTTGGATTCCGCTATGGCCGTCAGCGCCGGAATCGCTTCTTTTGAACCTATTTTCCCCAAAGCAACGCAGATCTTTTCTGCCAGTTCGTTTTTTGACTTTGAAGCGATAATCGACTTTGACTCCAGCAGCTCAAGAAAGTCCGGGACCGCCTCTTGGTGTTTTAGGGTTCCCAACATGGCGATAATACTGTTTTGTAATTGATCATCGGCGTCCGGCAGCAACGACAGCAAAAGCCTCCCGCGGCTATTGCCGCCGATGCTGAAGATGCTGCTGAGCGCTTCGCGTTGAACCCGGATATCCTTGTGCATGACCAGTGGAATTAGCACTTCCAGATTTTCTTCGCCGCCGACTTTTCCCAATATAGCGACGAGGTGGCGCATGGTTTCTGCCGGGGGATCCTGTTCAATACGGTTCGCCAAGCGGGGTACCGCGTCGGAACCCATATCCGTGAGAACCTTTAAGATTAGCGCCTGCAGGGATTTGTCTTTACCTTCATGCAGCAAGTTCAACATCCGATCAATGATCACCGGTCCGAATATGGCCAAACAGGCGATGGCCTGGTCTTTCTGGTCGGTTTGCATTCCTGAAACCAGTGCGTCCAAGGCGTCTCCGGCGGCAATCTCTGTTAGGATCGAACCGGATATCTCCTGAAAGGATTCATTTTTTGTTAATTGACCGCGTTCAATGGCCCTGAAGATTTTCAGAATAGGAATACATTCTTCCAATTGATGATTTTGAATAAAGGCTGTCAGCAGGGATTGAAGCTCTCTGCAAATTTGTTCAAAAGCGAACTTGGGTATGTCTTCCTGTTTTATCCAACCGACTAATTTAAGCGAAAGCATCCGGAGCATATCGTGGCGCTGTTCATCCAGCAGCCGGGAGCTGACTGTCGAGAGGGTCTTGGAGACATTGGCGCGTAAGGCGGGGTCTTCATCCAAAAGCCCCCTTGCCAGCTTGTCTATCAATGCTTCGGCGACTTTGTTTTTTTCTTTGGCAAACAACTGATCGATTGTTCCTGGCAGGGATTGCAGAACCTGCTGGTCGCTGAAAGCAACGGTTTCACCCTTTAAAATGCTGCCGAGTTTATCTTTATAATCGGAAATTTGAATTTTTCGACGATCTTCTGGTGTACGCCTTTCAGGACCCTCTGTTTTTAAATATTCAGAACCGTCTGACTGTCGTCGTTCGATACCGGTACGTCGTTCAATATCAGAAAGCGCCACAGAACGGGTGTCGGAAGAGAGGCTTTCACTATTCAGGTTAGCGTCTGCCGAGACGACTTTCTGATCTTTTCCCATGGCAACATACACTTTCTGATCCAGGAAAATATGAGAAAGATTTTTAGCGACAAAGATCTGTTTCAAACCGCCGGCCGTTTTAATTTTTTCCGGCTGGGTGCTGGCTATTTCCAGTAGGGCCAGCAGTTCTCCTTTATCCACGCCTTTCTCAAAAGTGATGCTTTTGATCCCGGTATTGCGCAACAACTCAAGAAATGCGATTACTTGCGGTTTCTGCTGATCTTTTTCATTCAACGTCTGTCCGGAGACCAGAAGATTTTTTTCAGATTCGGCAAATACAACTGAGTCCACCTCGTTGAGTATGGCACTAAGGGCGGTGTCCAGCCTGCCGATGGAGGTGCCGATAATATCACTGGTCGGTGGATAGAGGCGGATATTGGCAACCGCAGCGTTTAATATTACCGCCACCTCGACCGCCTTTTTTTGTAATGCTAAACCTGTCATCGCATTCACCTGTGGCAAATTTTAAGTTCGTAGCATAGACGCCATCCAGGACGCTGACTACTTTAAGGATTTTGTAATCACAATAATTATAGTAACTATCTGAATTTGTCAACAAAAATAGCACTGTTGAAACCGTTCCGGGCGATTCCGGCGGCCGGAACAATGGAATTCATCCGTCGCCCGACCTGACAATTCATAAAATATGAAAGTGGCTATTGAAAATTCAGAACAGGTGTGCTGCAAACGTCTCATGTCGACAATTGCGGGTCGGCAGCCTTGCTATCTGAGCAGATTCAAATACCAAAAGATCAGCGCGGGGCCAAAAAAGATATATGTTATCGCGCCGATTGACAGAAAGGGGCCAAAGGGCACAGCCAGTTTTCGGTCTTTGGCCTGTCCGATCATGGAGAGAACCCCGGCGAAAGTGCCGACGGCAGAGGCGACGAAAATCGTAAATAACACTCCCTGCCAGCCGATAAGTGTGCCGATCATGGCCAGCAGCTTGATATCGCCGCCGCCCATACCCTCACGCTTTGTTGCCAGATGATATGTCCAGGCGACGGCAAAAAGGCTTCCACCCCCTACCAGAAACCCCAGAATGGAATCTTTATAGCCGATGGCGGGAACGGCAAATGATGCTATAAAGAACAAGGGGATGCCGGGCAGGGTGATGCGGTCGGGGATGATCTGGTGGTCGATGTCAATAAAGGTTATCACAAGCAACGCCACGATAAAAAAATAATAGATCAGACCTTCCAGGGTGATACCAAATTTAAGGTATACGCAAACTGCAAAAAAACCGCCCATGATTTCCACCAGGGGATAACGAAACGAAATAGGCGCATTGCAATAGCGGCATTTTCGTTTCAACAACAAGAAACTTAAGACGGGAATATTATCATAAAATTTTATCATATTGCCGCATGACGGACACCTGGAACGGGGGTGAACGATCGATTGGGAATTCGGCAACCTGAAAATACAGACATTCATGAAGCTTCCAACGCACAAACCAAAAAAAAACGTTAAAAATTCGATTAGATAGCCTGCAGTTGTCGATGTCAGCATGATAACTCCGCAGAAACGAGGATGGGCGGCACTAATTTCAGTCCGGGATTTATTTTATGGCAACCTATGTGCTTTTTATAAAAAAAGCAAGAATGTTATTGTCAAAGCCAAATAATGTTTTATAATAATGACAGCATTTTAATGAGCAGTTTAACCGGCCCGTGAGACTGAAACAGCGAGGTGTTATGTAATTCGGACAGATTTGTCCGGATTTTTTATTTCATGTTTACGCACTGATCTATCCGCTATGAAATTTTGGTTTTAATTTAAGGTAAACTGTCAGGGCGTTGGAAGGTTTAAATATTACTTAGGTATTTAGGAGATAAAATGGCTGAAACCGACAAGGATGACCTTGTAAGCATTATCGATGATGATGACAAGAACATCCAGATTCCCAACCCATTGCCGCTGATACCGGTCAGGGATGTTGTAATTTTTACCGATATGCTTTTGCCGCTATTTATTGGGCGGGAACGATCGGTCCGGGCAATAGAAGAAGCCGTGAAACAGGACCGGTTGTTGCTTCTGGCGACACAAAAGGATCCGGGTACGGAGGAACCGTCGCCTGAACAAATTTACGGGATGGGAACTGTTGGTCGCATCTTGAGAATACTGAAGCTTCCGGATGGACGCGTCAAGGCCTTAGTCCAGGGAATCGCCAAGGCGAGAATCGTTGCATACGTCAGGAAAAGATCGTGGTATCGGGTTAAAATTGAAAAGATTACCGAAGCGTACATAAAAGATGTTGATCTGGAAATAGAAGCCTTGATGCGAAATGTCATTGAACATTCCGAAAAAATTTTGGCGCTTCGCGGCGAGTTGACCAATGATGTCGGTGCCATTTTACAGAGTATTGATGACCCCGGCAAACTGGCTGATTTGGTGGCTTCAAATCTGAAATTGAAAGTGGATGAGTCGCAGCAATTGCTGGAGCTGATCGATCCGGTCCAGCGGCTCAAGCAGGTAAATCATTTGTTGTCCCGGGAAGTTGATTTGTCCGCCATGCAGGCGAAAATCCAATCCGAGGTCAAAGACGAAATATCCAAAAGCCAACGGGATTATTTTCTCAGGGAGCAGGTCCGGGCGATTCACAAGGAACTGGGCGACCAGGATGAAAGGTTCGAGGAACTTGACGATTACCGCAAAAAGATCAAGCGGGCCAAGATGTTGAAGGAAGCCGATCTTGAGGCTTTAAAACAGCTCAACCGTCTGGAACAGATGCATCCGGACTCTGCGGAAGCTTCGGTTGTTCGCACTTATCTGGATTGGCTGGTGGAGTTGCCCTGGCGCCGATCGACCCAGGATGTAATCGATATCAAAAAAGCAAAAATTGAACTGGATAAGGATCATTACGCACTTGACAAGGTTAAAGACCGTATCTTGGAATATTTGAGCGTTCGCAAATTGAATCCCAAAATGAAAGGGCCGATCCTCTGTTTTGTGGGACCGCCGGGGGTCGGGAAAACATCTTTGGGGCGGGCAATTGCCAGGGCCATGAAGCGAAAATTTGTCCGGATTTCACTTGGCGGAATTCGGGATGAAGCTGAAATCAGGGGGCACCGACGTACCTATATCGGGGCGCTACCGGGCCGAATATTGCAGGGACTAAAACAGTGCGGCAGCAATAACCCTGTTTTCATGATGGATGAAATCGATAAGCTGGGTGCTGATTTCAGGGGCGACCCTTCGTCGGCTCTGCTGGAAGCATTGGACCCGGAGCAGAATTTCGCTTTCAGCGATCATTATTTAAATCTGCCGTTCGATTTGTCCGGAGTGATGTTTATTCTGACCGCCAATTTGACCGACACCATCCCTTCGGCCCTGCTCGACAGAATGGAGGTGATCACGCTGTCGGGTTATACCGAAGAAGAAAAGAAGATCATTGCCGAGACCCATCTGATTCCGCGTCAGATCAAAGAAAATGGGCTGAAGAGACGAACAACCTCCATCAGTTCGGGAGCCTTGAGCCAGATTATTTCAGAATATACTTCTGAAGCGGGCTTAAGAAACCTTGAACGTGAAATCGGTACGATTTTCCGCAAGGTTGCACGCCAGATCGCTGAAGGGGAAAAAGGTCCTTTTCACATTACCCGGTCCAATCTGCAAAAATATCTAGGGGTCCATAAGTATTATCCTGAAATGGACCAAGAAAATAGTCAAATCGGTTTGGCGACCGGTTTGGCCTGGACCCAGGTCGGCGGTGAAGTCTTGTATGTGGAGGCCACGCTGATCGGCGGTAAGGGAGAATTGATCATAACCGGTCAACTGGGCGATATTATGCAGGAGTCGGCGCGGGCTGCGGTCACCTATGCCCGGGCCAATCTGGTTTCATTTGGAATAGATGAAAATGTTTTTGAAAATATGGACGTCCACATTCATATTCCGGCCGGTGCAATCCCGAAGGACGGACCGTCGGCAGGCACTGCAATGACAACGGCGCTGATTTCGGCTTTGATGAAAAAGCCGGTCAACAGCAAAGTGGCGATGACCGGTGAAATTACCTTGAGGGGGCGCGTCCTTCCCATCGGCGGGCTAAAGGAAAAAGCGCTGGGAGCTCTGCGGGCAGGCATCCGGACAATTATCATCCCTGAAAAAAATAAAAGAGACCTAACTGAAATCCCGAATCATGTCCGGCGGAAAATAAAATTTGTTTGCGTAAAGCATATGGATGAAGTCCTGCCGATTGCCTTTGAAACCGATTCGATTCCGGTAAGTTTAAAATAACAAGCACCTGATATGCGAATCCTTGCACTGGACACGTCCACCAAAAGCTGCAGCGTCGCCATTTTGGACGGCCAAACGATACTGGCCGAGTCGACGAGCGTCAGCGCCCAAACCCATGCGGTTCATTTAATCGAAATGGTTCAGAAGATAGTCGACCTGTCGGGCCTGGCGCTGTCGGAAATGGATGGATTTGCCGTGGGGCGGGGACCGGGCAGCTTTACCGGGCTGCGAATCGGTATCAGTACGATAAAGGCGCTGGCCGTCGCCGCGGGAAAACCCGTTGTGGGGGTCTCCAACCTTGATGCATTGGCCATGCAGGCAGCGGTTTCATCAAATATGGTTTGTCCATTAATGGATGCCCGCAAAGGGGAGGTATATTTTTCACGTTATTGCTATGAAAATGGAAATTTACAGAGAATAGTACCGGCGCAGGTTTCGACCCTTGACAACGTTCTTTCGGCTATACATACAACCTGTGTGTTTATTGGTGAGGGGGCGCGGATATACCAGAAGAAAATTATCGAGAAGTTCGGGCCATATGCCTCTTTTGCAGCACCTATCCAAAACACCATACGGGCTTCGACAATAGGCCAACTTAGCGTGAATCGATTCAAACAGGAGAATCCCGACGATGTTGTCATGCTGGCCCCGGAATATATCCGAAAATCAGATGCGGAACTCGGTTTCGGGCATAAAAACAAGCTGCCGCAAATTCAGCCCTGATGGAGCCAGCGATACCTTTGGTAACAGCAATTCTCGGTCAGTTTGTAAAGTAGGGTTTGGTGGGCCTTGAGAAGTAATTGTCAAACTATTTTTCGTAAAGG
>JARGFK010000099.1 GCA_029211065.1 Desulfobacterales bacterium | reverse complement strand
CATTTCATCATACTTTAAACATCAAAAACCAAATTTAGCCTGGCTGACTTAGCTGATTTACTAGTCAACCCCGTGAATAATTACAAATATTCCATCAGAATTGTTCCGAAAAAGGAAGTGAAAATATTGGCAGCGACACTTTTTGGAATGCTTTGTATAGGGGTAACCGTGTCTATTGCCGATTACGAACTGGCGGGCATTTACCGGAAGATGGCCCTATATGTCGATAAAAATATTTCAAGAGAAAAAGAATCGTCGGTATATTTTACAGGACATTGGGGTTTTCAGTATTATATGGAACAAAAAGGATTTTTGGCCTATGCTCAGGAAAGTAATGATTTAAAACAAAATGATCTTCTGGTAACCTGTGCACTGGCCTGGCCGCAGAAACTCAGCTCTGAATTGACCAGCCGCCTTCGTTTTATTCAAGCAAAAACATTTACTCCTATCTTGCCGTTTCGGACCATGAATAATTATATGGGGGAACAGGCAAATTTTTATTCATTCTTAACATATGAATCCGTTTATGGAATATTGCCCTTCAGTATAGGAAAAAATCATGTAGAAAAAATAATAATATATAAAGTAGTTAAATAAATAAGATACTTAATGAACATCGTACAAAGAGAGATTTTCGGAGAAATTGAAGCCTTTCAGCTTGGTTTTGGACCTTTCGGGCGTCCGCTGATGTCGGTCTATATGTATTGGGTCGATGGGCATTTAGTTGACACCGGCCAGCGCAATATGCAAGCGAGCGTCATCCGGCTGCTTTCGGGGAAAAAAATAGACGGTATCCTGCTGACCCATCATCATGAAGATCACAGCGGCAATGCGGCGGCAATCAAAAGGCTTTATGGCGTCGATGTGACCGGCCACCCGGAAACCTGCAGGCTGATGGAAAGCGGTTTCAGCATCCGTCCCTATCAATTCTATGTCTGGGGAAGAGCGGGCCAAACCGAGATGGTTCCGTTCGACAGCATTTATGAAACAGAGCGCTGCAGATTTAAACCCATCCACACCCCCGGGCATTCGAAAGATCATACCGTGTACTTGAAGGAAAGTAAGGGCTGGTTATTTTCAGGCGATCTGTATCTGGGAGATAAAATAAAATATTTTCGGGCTGACGAAAACTTGGCCGAACAGATCGAGTCCCTGAAAAAGGTATTGAGGTTCGATTTTGAATCGGTTTTCTGTGCCCACAGACCCTGTCTCCAGAATGGCAAAATGCGATTAAAAAGTAAGCTGCTCTTTCTGGAGGATTTTTACGGGAATGTTCTTACGATGTTCCGGAAGGGATATTCCGAGCGGGCAATCATTCGGAAGTTTTCATCCGGTCAGGACAGAATGGTTAAGTGGGTGACCCTGGGAAATGCCAGTTTCGCCAATATGGTTCGGTCTGCTTTAGGATCTGCACGATCCTGAACCAATTATTTTTGGTTCCTTATTTGCAGCTAATAAAATTTTAATTTTCAGCTATGAGGGGGTGCGGTGAATCTAAAAACAAAAAATAAGAACCATATGACGGTCGGGGTCATCGGGCTTGGGTTTATGGGAACAGCGATTTCCGCTAACATTGTCAAAGAAGGCTTTGCCGTTTGGGGTTATGACGTACTTAAACAAAGGATCGATATCCTGGTAGAAAACGGCGGCCAGGCCGTATCTTCTTGCCGGGAAGTCGCGCAGAAGGCGGACGTACTTTTAATGTTTCTGCCGAGCCTGTCCGCCTTTCAGGAAGTGGTGTGGGGCGCAGAGGGGATATTGTCGTCCCGGCGCGAAGGTTTGATTGTCATGGAGTGCAGCACATTGGCTGTTGCAGATAAAGAGAGGGCCTGTGAAGATATGCGAAAAGCGGGTATGATCCTCATGGACTGCCCCATCAGCGGGGGTGCTCGGGCCGCTCAGAAAGACCTGGTGGTATACGGCAGCGGGCCTCAGGATTCATATGAAAAATGTATTCCGGTCATCGAGGCGTTTGCGCGATCAAACTATTATCTGGGGAAGTTCGGCAACGGCAGCAAGATGAAGCTGGTGGCGAATTTGCTGGTCGCCATTCATAATGTCTCGGCGGCTGAAGCGATGGTGTTTGGCATGAAGGCCGGCCTGGATCCTGAAATGATTTACAAGGTCATGTGCGACAGTTCAGGCCGATCCCGAATGTTCGAAGTCCGGGCGCCGCGCATGGTGAAAAACGATTATGACAATGCCAGCATGAAGATAAAAATTTTCCAGAAGGATTTGAGCATCATCGCCGATTTTGCGAAAAGCCTGAACTGTCCGACGCCGCTTTTTTCAAACAGTATCCAGGTTTATTTGGGCGCTATGGCCAAGGGGTTTGAGGAGCAGGATACCGCGTCCGTCTGCGCCGTCCTTGAAGACTGGGCGCAGTTAAATCGCAAATAAGATTTAACTGCGCAATTTTGATGACTTCGTAAAAGTCTTAATTCGACCTTTAGCGTCATTCCCGCGAAGGCGGGAATCCAGAAATTCCATACGGTTCTGGATGCCCCCGCATCGCAGTGCGGGACAGGCTCCTCAAGTCCGGCATGACGATTGGAATACTTTTTACACAACAATCAATTTTCAATCATTTCCCCGGATACTTGTCTTCCGCTTTTTCAGCATCAGCTGCCTTGCGGTAGTCCTGCATGATGTCCCCGCTCCCCGCCGGGGATTTGACGGTGAAGAATGTAGCCGGTCCTCCCACAGACCGGCTGCGGTGATCGGTAAATCGAGGTATGTGAATAAGATCTCCCCGTTCAACAATCCGGTCTTCATCCCCCAGAATGAAGTGAAGCTTTCCATCCAGAATCAGGGTAAACTGTTCTTCGTTGGGATGGTTGTGGAGCGGTGGGCCTTCACCCTCCGGCTTGGTGACGATGGCGGCCTTCATAAACTCTCCGCCCACCGTCTGAACAATCATGGCGGGATTGATATCCGGGTTTTCCTTTTTCATTTCGGCGATGTGGTAGATCGGCATTTTTCCTCCAGGTTATTTATGGGTTATGATAACTTTTACAAAAAATCATAAAGTCGCATTTGGTTTGAAAGATTTTCTGATGCTGTAATAAAACGACCAAAATACGAGCAATAACAATATCAGGCCGATGGGGCGAAAGAGGAGTTCGGCAAAATTGTCGCGGTGTATGTCAAGCGTCCTGCGCAAATTCTCATCAGCCATCGGTCCAAGAATGATACCGAGAACCAGAGGCGCAAACGGATATTTCATTCTGTTGAACCAATATCCGATGAGGCCGAACGAAAACATGATGATGACTTCAAAAAAAGAATAGTGCAGCGTATAGGTTCCGATGAGACAAAACAGCGCAATAACCGGCATGAGGAATTCCCGCGGCAGAGAAAATATTTTCAGACTCGGCCTAATCAGGGCAAACGCCATCCCATACATGAGAAAATTCGCCATCAGAAGGGATGCGTATAGAAAATACATAAACCCCGGGTGCTCCAGGTTAATGGAAGGACCCACGATTATCCCATGCAGATTCAAAGCAGCCAGAAATATCGCAGAGGAATTGTTTCCGGGGATTCCCAAGGTAAGCGTGGGAAGCAAACCGCCGCCAATGGTAGCGTTATTTGCAACTTCAGAGCAGATGACGCCGTCAAAACTTCCCTTGGAAAAATCTTTTTTGCTGATCTGCTCCCCGACATTATAGCTGACAAATGTTGCGACATTCGCTCCGGTTCCCGGTATGGCGCCGATGATTGTTCCGATGATGCCCGATCGGATGCCGGACTTCCAGAATTTTTTCATAAAAGAAAATGACGGAAAAATTTTGCCCACTTCAGATGGGATGGTATATGTTTCCTCCTTCTGCAGGACCTTTATAATTTCGGTCAAGCCGAACAGGCCGATCATAACCGGCAAAAAATGGATGCCGCTTGACAGCATGTCGTAATCAAATGTAAAGCGGTCGACGCCGAATATGGGTTCTTTCCCGACAAACGCAATCGCCAGACCGATCCAGCCGGCAATCCATCCTTTCAGGGGCCTTTCACCTGCCGTAATGGTGCCGCTGATGGCCACACCGACCATGGCCAGCAAAAAAATCTCCCAGGAACTGAACTTCAGCGCAATATTAATGATAACGGGAACAAATGCGATCAGCGCGACGATTCCAATCCAGTTTCCGATAAAGGAAAAGAAAATGGCGCAGCCGAGGGCCAAACCGCCCTGGCCTTGTTTGGCAAGCGGGAATCCGGCCAGCTGGGTGGGGACGGCATCCGGCGTTCCCGGAATGTTGATCAGAATCGCCGAAATTGCACCCCCAAAAACCGAACCGGTCAGAGTTGAAATCAGAAATACAACGGCGACCGGTGCGCTCATCTTGTAAGTAAGCCCCAGCAATAGCGCCATGGCCATGTTTGTGGACAAACCGGGCATGGCTCCCCAGATGATCCCCAACGCCGTTCCACCCAGGGAAAGAAATATCATGTAAGGACTCAGTATTGAAACCCATTCGAACTCCATATCAAACTCCCAGAATTGGTATGAATTAATAATTAGACAGGTAAAAAATCGCGCCAGGCAACACCCGGCAGCATGACCTTAAAAACTTCTGAAAACACATAGGAAAAGGAAATGGTTATCAATAAGGTTGTGACCAGCGTGATGAGCGTAGTGCGTTTCCAGAAAATTTTAAATGTAATAAACAGATAAATAAATGTTGAAAGCTCAAAAGGAAATATTTTGGTAAAAACGATAAAATAAAAAAAGAAAATGATTGTCAGCAAAACCGTTTTGTTTCTTAAAAGTTGATTCAAAGAACTTGTCCGGGCATCCACTCGGCTCCATCTCTCTTTGAGTATCTGCAGCCCTCTGGCCCTGATTGCGTTGATGAACAGTGATAGTCCCATGCAACCCAAAGATATGAATATTATCAGAGGAGGCGTACCTGGGGCGGTCAACCAGGTTCTCGGGCGGGGCATGGTGGCCGATTTAAAGATAAAAAATGCACAAACCGTAATCAGTATAATACCAAAGGCCAGATCATATAAGATCATTTTTTTGTTTTTTTCGTTGTCCAAGAAACCCTCCCTATACGGAGGGAACGGAACCGCAAAAACAGTTCCGTTCCCTCAGAAAAATATCATGCCTGGATTGAAACCGAAGTAATCTTATTAGAACATGGGTTGATAATCCTTCGGCGGCCACCAGCTGTTAAAGTCTTCCAACTTCGGCAGGCCTAAATCCTTTTGGGGATGGGCCTTGCCGACGCCGCTTTCATAAAGAAGCGTTGCGGTGACGACTTCATTTCTGGCAGCATCCTTGTCGGCATCAGCGCCAAATCGAAAGAGCTTGTTGATTCCTTTTTTGGCCAGAATCTGGGTGTAATTCTTATCGTTTTGCCCCTTTTCAAAAGCCATTGCATATTTTTTTAGAATTTCAGGATCCGTATCGCGTTTTAATGCGGGTGTGGTCCCGCCACCATAGGGACAGTCGTCCGCTGCAGCCGGAAGGTATTTTGTAATGGGTTCAAATTCAAAGCCTCCCAGCTTCATTGGCTTGGAATCAAAAACGCAAAGATTTCTAAGTTTGCCGGCCTTAATGGTGCTGATCTGCTCATGGATGCCATTGCCGACAATATCAATTTCACCCTGCAGCGCTGCCAGTGTCGCTTTTTTACCGCCTTTGTAGGCGATATGGTGCAGTTTAATTCCGGCCGCTTTTTCCAGCAAGAGTGCGCCGATATGCCAGGTTCCGCCGACTCCGGAATTCCCGATGGAAATTTTGCCGGGGTTCTTCTTGGCCATATCTATAAAATCACTGAAATCTTTAATGGGTGAGTCGGGCGTGACGGCAAAACTCATCATGGTTGAGGACAGCCGATAAAATTGCCACTCTTTCCAGGGAATGGAGTCGTGTTTCTTGGTTACCCTTAAGAACTTGTTGTAATTGGATGTAAAGAGCAGCCAGTAACCGTCGGAGGGTTTTTTTAAAACGAAATCCGTTGCAATGCCACCGGTTGCACCCGGCTGGTTGATGCAATTAACGGTGCCGCCGATGAAGGGCTCCATCCCGCCGGCAATACCCCTTGCGATCGTGTCGGTACCGCCGCCGGCTGAGTAACCGATAACCCCTGTAATCGGCCGATCGGGCCAATTGGCACCGAAGCTGAATTTGGGAAGCATCAGGGTTGCGCCGGATGCCATGACATATTCCATAAACCGTCTTCTTGTAATGTCGATCATAATTTTCTTCTTTCAAGGTTGCTGTTAATTGGTTTTAATCAGTCAGTGCCGATTGCATCACCCCCTTTAACGATTCCGGTTGGTTTCAATAAGCGCCATTCAATAAACCCTAAACCCTGTGGCCGTTAAAACATTATCCAACGGCTGATTCAAGTAACGCGGCCGATTCCACGGTAACGTATCGTACCGGGCTCTTTGGGATGTATGAAATGCCGTAATGCGACCCTTTGGGTATGTGCATGATGCCGCCGGCGGTAAGCACCTCGTGTTCATCTTCCCATACGGCATCCAGGGTTCCAGAGAGAACGTATATAAACTGTTCATGGGGGCTCTCCTGATGACGCTCCTCATAGGGATTTATCAGTTCGGTAAAGCCGAAGTGCATCCGATCACCTCGAAATCTATAAAAGCGATTTCCCGAAGCAGGTGGTGAATCAAAAGCATCTATGATGGGATAATAACAATTCCCCAGATCGTCGATACGCACTGAGGATTCGCCTGCCTCCTTTTTTATTTCACCTTTGCCCAGCGTCCACCCTGATTTTTGAAATTCCGTGTTTGCTTCTTCCAGGGATGTGGCTTTCTCCGGAACGGCCTCGTCTACGGCCAGGCCCACAACCGTCCAGGTCTTATCTTTGATGTAAAGATAACTGAGGCGTCCGTCTTCGGTCGCCGTCATTTGGTGCCGGCCATAAGGCGGAATATGGATGAAGGTGCCGGGCGGGACCATGCGGCGATCCCTGCCGACCAGCGAATTGATTTTGCCGACAGTCGGAAAAATAAACAGCTCATTGGGATGATAATGGACAACCGACCCGGCCCCCGGTTCTTTGGAGACCAGACAGAAATAGATAAAGTCTCCCTCAATCATCGGTCCGTGGGCGGTTGAGAGCCGGGGCGTCATAAATTTACTTTCCAGTTTTTCAAACCTGTAAAACGGCATTTGTCACTCCTCACTTGTCGTGTGTTTGCGGCTTAATCAGTCATAAAAAAATAAAATCGTGTCCGCGTCATTCCCCGACGGAAAAATAGAACGTTTGGTCAGTTTTTAGCGAACTTAATATTAAAAGCTCGGAGAATTAAAGAGACTCGCAAAATCATCGAACGAAATGCTAATACCTGGGCTGTCGTTTTGATAAAAACTTGAGAGAAAGAGCGATGGGCCTTTCGTGTAGAAACCCTTATTTTGCATTCGCGAAGAAATCAGGATTTTTCTGAACTGCTCTTTCGATATCTTTTTTTAACGTACAGATGTGGGTCCGCATTGCTTTTTCAGCTTCATCGGCGTTACGGGACTCTAATGCCGATAATATCATTTCATGTTCATTCACGGAACGATTTCGCCGGTCTGTCATTTCAATCGTTTTGAGCCGTACCAGGTTGAGGTGGTCATATAAGCTTTTGACGGTTTCGATCAGCTTGGGATTATTGCTGTGCTCCAGGATCGCACGATGAAAGGCGACATTCGCCAGGGCAAAATCATTATGGCTGACTTTATTGGCGTCACGTATATCGCCGAGATTGTGAAAAATATTTCTTAACTCCCGCAATTTAGCATTCGAAAAATGTTCGACGGCTAAACGGGCTGCCAAGCCTTCCAGGACTTCTCTTATTTCAATAATATTTTTATATTCTGCGTATGTGATAATGATGGGAAAAACACCATGGCGGGGAACAACCCTGATAAGACCTTCCTGCTGCAGGCGACTGATGGCATGCTTTATCGGCGTCCGGCTCATATTGAGCTTTTTGCTGATCGTGCGCTCCACGAGCGGGTTTTCCTGGGAGACCTCGCCGCTGACAACCATCTCTTTCAATTGTTGATAGGCCAGATTGTTCAGTTTGCCTTTGGCGGTTATGTTTGAGCGCACTGCCATGATATTCGAATACCAATTAATAGCATGCCATGTCAAGTGAAATTAAAAAATTTATAACACTATGATATTTAATTATAAAACATAAATAATGATTAATATTTTTAAAAGTAATTGGAATACCAAATACTAATTAATATGGTATCAATTGCGATTATAAAGAATTTTATGGGCTGTGGTTACCTTAAAATCATTTTACGCCGACATAGCAACGCGGTCATCATTCGAGATTTTACAGGCAGGTGCGACAGCCGGCTGTCATGAAGCAAGGGATAAAATTTTTGAAGGCGCTTTTCATTTTTCTTTTTCGAGTCTTGTGCTATCAGATGTCAATCAGGGAGTAACCTTTAGCAGCGTTATCATTAACCAATTTTTGTGAGCATTGCGATGAATACACTCAGATACATGATCGATTATCAGGCTGGAGAATATAAAGATAAGACTTTTATGATTGCGCCTGAACCCGGGCTTTTTCTCTCTTATGAGCAGCTCAAGTCCGATTCGGAACGGCTGGGCAAGTATCTGATGAGCCGTGGCTTACACAAGGGTGACAAGGTTTCGTTTATGTTGAGTAATGGGTATCAGACCGCCAAGATTTTTCTGGGCGCCATGTATGCCGGCTTTGTGGCAGCCCCTTTAAACCTGATGGCCCAGTCCTCTCTGCTTGAATATGTTCTTAACCATTCGGATGCCCGCCTTGTTTTCTGCGAAGAACCTTACCGGCCTTTTCTGGAAAAAGCGCTCCGGAATATTAAACGGAGCATCCCGACGGTATCGGTTGATATGGATGCCGAAAGCATTTTCACAAGTGATGATGATTTTTCTAACTTTAAGTTGCCGGATGTAACCCAAGAAGATGAAGCCCTTTTACTATACACCTCCGGAACCACGGGCAAGCCCAAGGGCGTGATTCTGACCCACAAGAATCTGATGGCCGGCGGTCGTTTCACCACGATGGCGCATCGGTTGACTGCTGAAGACAGGGCGCTGTGCTCCCTCCCGCTCTATCACATCAACGGAGAAGTGGTTACCATCATTGCGCCCCTGGTAAGCGGCGGCAGCGTGGTGATGCCCCGCAAATTCAGTGCCGCCAAATTTTGGAATTTAATTTCTGATTTTAAGTGCACCTGGTTCAGTGTCGTGCCGACGATTATTTCCTATCTGTGCTGCGATGAATGCCAACAAGATGAAAACCTGAACTTTTCAAGGCTTCGTTTCGGCCGCAGCGCATCCTCGGCGCTGCCCCCAGCCCTTCACAAGGCATTTGAAGAAAAATTCAAGGTGACCATCGTTGAAACCATGGGGCTGACCGAGACGGCAGCGCCGGTTTTCAGCAATCCCATTGATCCCGGCGACAGGAAATACGGCTCCCCGGGCGTCCCGGTCGGAAATGAGGCCAAAATAATAGACAATAGCGGCAATGAGGTCCCCATCGGCCGGCAGGGTGAAATAATGGTCCGGGGTGATAATGTTATGAAATGTTACTACAAGGAACCGGAATTGACGGCCAAGGCCATCGACCCGGACGGTTGGTTCCATACCGGTGATCTGGGGTACATGGACGAGGACGGTTTCGTTTTTGTCAGCGGTAGAATTAAGGAATTGATTATCAAGGGGGGAGAAAATATTGCGCCAAGAGAAATTGATGAGGCGCTTTATAAACATCCGGCCGTGCTTGATGCCGGGGCTGTGGGAATTCCAGACGCCCATTATGGTGAAGACATCATGTGTTGTGTCGTCCTTAAGCCGGACATGACGGCAACCGAAGAAGAATTGCGCCGGCACTGCCGGGAACATCTGGGCGAGTTCAAAACACCAGGGATTATCAAGATTATTGAGGCGCTTCCCAAGGGTCCATCGGGAAAAGTCCAGCGCTTAAAGCTGCGCGAGTTGTTGATATAAACAGCATAAAAATAAATTAGGTATACCAAATATATACTATTTGATATTCATTTTAATATATTATATTAATAATGTTATTGATATGTTATTGTGCTTATAAAAAATCATTCCAGAATTTGTTTGACAGCGATAATCAGCTTTGGTATCCAATCACTGTTTTCTGATAACAGATTTTTTGAGGCTTGCATCTTTTATAGACTCATTTCCAGATTGCAATGAATAATTCCGCCTTTTCATATTCATATATTGGAGGTCCGTTGACATGGATTCAAAACGAATTTCTAAGAAAGACCTGAGACCGTCTCCGTGCCAGAGCGCGTGTCCGGCTGAAATAGATGTTCCCCGCTACATCCGCTATATCAAAGCAGGGAAATTTGATGAAGCCCTGGCCGTGATTCGTGAGAAGATACCGTTTCCGCATGTGTGCGGCTATGCCTGCTACAGCCCCTGTGAAGCGAATTGCGGCAACCGCCAATTCGGCGAACCGATTGCGATCCGTTCCCTGAAACGGACGGCTGCCGAAAGGGGAGGCGAACTCTGGAAAAAAAATATCGAAATTGCGCCGGATTCCGGCAAAAAAATAGCGGTTATCGGATCGGGCCCCAGCGGTCTGACGGTGGCCTATTATCTTGCCGTTCTGGGCCACTCGGTAACCGTATTCGAGGAGAATGACAAGCTGGGCGGTATGCTGCGGATGGGGATACCCGAATACCGGCTTCCCAGGGAGGCCCTTGAAAAAGAGATTCAATATCTCGATGACTTGGGTGTCACGTTGGCAGTCAACCACCGGGTGGATGACCTTGAACGACTGTTTAAAGAGGGATTTGATGCGGTCTATCTGGGTTGCGGCGCCCAGCAGGGTGTCCGGCCGGGTATTTCCGGAAATGATGCCTTGGGCGTTTTGGACGGCATTGCTTTTTTGAAAAAAGTGAACAAAGGCGAGAAGGTTCATGTGGGAGACCGTGTAGCGGTGATCGGGGGCGGCAATACGGCTGTGGATGCGGCTCGCAGCGCCATTCGTCTTGGCGCTAAAGAGGTCTTTGTCAAATACCGCAGGACTGAAAAAGAGATGACAGCCTATGCGGAGGAAGTCGGCAATGCCCTGATGGAGGGTGTCCGGATGGATTATCTGACAGCACCGGTGAAAATCGATTCGAACGCGGGTCTTTTAAATGTCCGTTTTCACCGCATGCAGCTCGGCAAACCGGATGCGAGCGGCCGTCCTGCACCCACAGCGATCCAGGGAAGCGAATATCAGGAAAATTACGATACCGTCATCTTTGCCATCGGTCAACAAACGGATATCCCTGGGGTTCTTGGACTCTCGGCCGGAGCGAACGGCTTTGTCCGGGTGAATGCCGACTCACGGGAGACCGGTCAAAAAGGGGTTTTCGCCGGCGGCGATCTGACCCATGGACCGGCATCGATTATTGAAGCCATTGCGGACGGGAGA
Source organism: Desulfobacterales bacterium (assembly GCA_029211065.1). Taxonomy (NCBI): domain Bacteria; kingdom Pseudomonadati; phylum Thermodesulfobacteriota; class Desulfobacteria; order Desulfobacterales; species Desulfobacterales bacterium. The sequence continues at coordinate 6,435 of JARGFK010000099.1, read as the reverse complement.
AGGGCTGCGGCATCAATTGACCGGTATCTGGGCGGAAATGGCATGATTGACCAGGCGCTGGCGCCACCTAAGGAAGAAGTCGTCGTTTTGGATTATCAGGCTGAAGGCCGACCCCGGGTAACGGTTCCGTGCACCCCCCTGTCGGAACGTATATCCGGATTTTGCACCGTTGAAGGGGAATTGACCGAGGACGTGGCCTGTAAAGAAGCCGAGCGCTGCAGAGGGTGCGACGCCAGGGAATTTAGGGTGGATGTCAGCGGTGACGGGTGTAAAGACTGCAACTATTGTATCGAAGTGTGTAAACTCGGGGTTTTTGAGCATTCCGAACTCTTTAATGATCGTGGTTATCGGCCGGTTAAGGCCGTACATCCGGAAAGATGCGTGGGGTGCAAGGCCTGCTATTATGTTTGCCCCGATTTTTCAATCGAAGTAGCGGAAGTAAATAGATAAATGAATGTTGACCCTATGACAAAAGAGGACTTGTTGAGATGAAACGTTTTCTGGAAACCGGAAATTTTGCCGTTACGGAAGGGGCCATTATGGCGGGCTGCCGCCTGTTTGCCGGCTATCCGATTACCCCGGCCACGGAAATTGCCGAAGCAATGTCGGTGGAATTGCCCAAAGTCGGCGGTTATTATGTGCAGGCGGAAGATGAGTGTGCGGCCATGCATATCGCTGTCGGCGCTGCTGCCGGCGGCATGAAAACCATGACGGCGACTTCAGGACCCGGCTTTATTCTTTATGCGGACCCTTACGGCTGGGCCATCGGTTGTGAAATTCCCATTGTCGTGCTCAATTCCCAGCGGGTCGGACCGGTGAGCGGAATAACCGGCGCTCCCGGACAGGGTGAGTTCTACAACTCACGCTATCCAACCCAGGGCGGCAATTACGAGACCATCGTGCTGGCCCCCAATAGCGCTCAGGAGGCCATGGAATTAACTGTTGAAGCGTTCTATCTTTCGGAAAGATTTCGAACGCCGGTGACCGTGCTGGCCGACCAGTTGATTACCGACGGGTTGGAGGACATCAGCGTCCCGGAGACCGACGAAGAAAAAACCGCAATGGGAATGCGGTTTGTAGAGCGCAAGGTGAATGCCGGACCCGATTTTTACCCCCCCTCCGATGCGATCGATATCCCTCCGGTGGTTTTGGGCAAGGGTACCGGCGCAATGTGCTCGGACTGGACGCCCACCGAAGAGGGGTATGATATCGAAACGGTGGAGGCCCACCACAAACATTCCTACCGGATGATCTACAAGATCCGCAACAACCGGGATGTGATCACCCGATATGAAGAACTTTTTCTGGATGATGACCCGGAGCTCATCGTGGTGGCTTATGGGACGCCTTCCCGGACGGTTAAGACGGCAGTCAAAAAGGCCAGGGAAAAGGGGGTGAAGGTCGGAATGATCCGACCCGTATCCCTTTGGCCGTTTCCGGATGAAGCCTTTACCCGCAAGGCCATTTATCTTACCGTGGAACTGCTTTATGACGGGCAGATGGTTCGGGAGGTTCAGCGGGCGACTCCCTGTGACAGCCCGGTACATTTTTTCGGGAAGTGCGGTGAGCTGCCCACCGTCACGGAACTGCACGAAACTTTCGACAAACTCCTAAGGGGAGAACCGTTGGGCCGGATCGGATGGGAAAGGGAGGCATGGTAATGGATAAATTGTCGGAAAAATATTTAAGAGCAAGGAAGATACCGAGTACGGCCTGTTCAGGCTGCGGGCTCGGGCAGGCGCATAAGGCATTTGTTCAGGCTATTGATGAGCTGAACTTCGGTATTGATGACATCCTCTGGGGCACCTCCATCGGGTGTTCCGGGCGCCAGACATTCGGCACCTGGAAAGGAGATAACTTTGCCGGTACGCACGGGCGTGTCTATGCCATAGCCAGGGGCCTCAGGCTGGCCATTGCGCCGGAGATGAAAATCGTACTGACAGTGGGCGACGGCGATGCCTTCGGCATCGGGCTGAACCACCTGCTGCATGCCGCACGCACCAACACCCAAATGACCGTACTGGTGTGCGACAACTTGGGATATCAATCCACCGGCGGGCAGTATGGCTGGACCACGCCGCCGGGCGTCAAAACGGACAGCAGCCCCTACGGGATGTACGAACCCAACTGGGTCCAGTCGGGCAGAGACGTTTTAAACATCATCCAGGCGGCCGGCGCCACCTTCCTGGCAAGACATGTCAGCATGGAAGGGCGCCCCCTGGTCGACACCCTTAAAAAAGCATTGCAGAATAATGGATTTTCCCTGGTCCATTGCGTTTTTCCCTGTATTACCAATTTTGCCAAAAATGCGCTGGGTTCCCGTAATTCCGTGAACATGTTCAACTGGGTCAGGAATCATGCCGCGCCGCTGGGGCAGGAGGCCGGCGGCCGGGAGATCTTCTGGCGCACAGGAATTTACCATGATGCCAGCAATACCAGAGCGGAGTTTTCACAATCCGTTAAAGAAAAAACAGCTGAGATCCAGCGGGAGGTGTCAGGATGAAGGATCGAATTGAGATACTGGCCAGCGGGTTCGGCGGTCAGGGCGTGGTACGGCTGGGACAAATTGTTGGAACGGCGGCTGTGAACCAGGGCTTCCGGGTGACGATGCTCAAAAGCCACGGCACCGAGCAACGCGGCGGCTACGTACGGACCCAGGTCGTCATATCCAAGGAGGAAATCGACAGCCCCCTGGTGGAAGAGCCGGATTACTTCTGTTCGTTTTCTTCGGCGGCATACAAACAGTTCGGCCATATGATGAAAGGGGGCGTGGTTCTCTATGACCCTTCAATGGTAGAGATCGATGAGAGCAAACCGTTTCGGCAAATTGCCGTGCCCGCCAAAGACACGGCCATGGAAAAACTAGGCAGGCCGATCTATGCAAACACGATTATGCTGGGCGCCCTGACAAGGGTAACGGAATTTCTGGATAAGGAAAATATGATCGCGACGATTCATGCGGTCATTCCGAAATTCAAAGCGGAAAACAGGAAGGCTTTTGAGATAGGCTTTGAAATACCATCTCAATGAAGTTTATTAAAATAGATAACCACAGTATTTCATTTAACATTAGACGAAAATAACGCATGCCCAAACAATATATGGAGGTTGATTGATGACGCAAAAAGATGATTTGGTTCCGGATCCTTCAATTGAAAACGGTCCCTGGCGGCAAGCGCATGTCTGGGTCAGCCAGCACAATTTTGCACCGGAGCTGATGAAAACACGAAAGATGCCGCCCGAGGTAATCATCCATGACTCCACCCTGCGGGATGGCGAGCAGGCGCCGGGAATCAACCTGGATACCGATGACAAGGTTCGCATTGCACACATGCTGGATGAGGTCGGCATTCAATATATTGAAGCCGGGTTTCCGCCGGTTTCCCAGCAGGATCGCAATTCGATCAAGGCCATCTGCAAATCAGGTCTTAAAGCCAGAATCACCTGCTTGTGCCGGGCCATGCGCAGCGATATTGATATGTCGGCGGATTGCGGTGTGTGGGGCCTCGTGATGGAAGTGCCGGTGGGATATCCGCGCTTGATGTATCAGTTCGAGTGGCCCGAGCAAAAGCTCTATGACCGGGTCATGGATTCCATTACCTATGCCAAAAAGGAAAAAGGGCTGGGGGTTTGTCTGTTTCTGATCGATACGGCCCGGGCCCGGATGGGGTTTTTAGAACGCCTGTTGAAAGATGCCGCTGCCACCGGCTGTCTGGACCGGATTGCCGTGGTGGATACGGTGGGGGCGATCGTTCCGGAAGCGTCGACCTGGATGACGCAGAAAATTCGTTCCTGGGTTGATCTGCCGTTGGAAATGCATTGCCACAACGACCTCGGTTTGGGTGTGGCCAACACCATTTCCGGTTTAATGGCCGGGGCTCAAATCGCTTCCACCACGGTGGGGGGACTCGGCCAACGGGCCGGGAACGCACCCACCGAAGAGGTGATCATGGCGCTGAAAGTCGGCTACGGCGTACCCTGCTCATTAAATACCGAAAAGCTCGTTGAACTCAGCAAACTGGTACAGGAACTCACCGGCTACCGCCATCCGGCCTATCGACCGATTGTCGGCGACAACGTGTTTCGCTGGGCGGCCGGGATCCCTGTGGCGGCCCTGCTGAAAGAGCCCCGGACGGTGGAGGCCTTCGGTCCGGAGTTGCTGGGACAAAAACACCAGATTGAAATCGGCAAGAAAGCCGGCAAGGCCAATATCACCTGGAAAATTGACACCCTCGGCCTTGCCAAGCTTCCGGACGACAGGGTCGATGCGCTGCTTCAATTGGTCAAAGAAAAAGCGACTGAAATTAAAAGCGCTCTTGATGACAATCGATTTAAAGATCTATACAAATCGATTGCCTGATAGAAGGAAGATGCTTGCTTTCGCAGGCTCTCACTGTTTAAAACAATTATAACATAGAAAGGAGAGAGAATCATGTTTGTGAAAATCAAAATTAAGGCCTTTTTGTCTATTGTTTTAACTCTTATCCTCTTTTGTGCCTGGGGGAGAATTGACAGCGCTTCAGCCAGTTCAGACTGGAAACCCAAAGACAATATTATCCTTGTGACCCACGCTAGTGCCGGAACGGGAATCGACATTTTTTTAAGAGCGATAGCTGACATCTGGATGAAAAATAATTTAATTTCTGAACGTGTGTCTGTTGAAAATCTTACAGGTGCTGGGGGGAAAAAAGCCCGTGAGTATATAAGTAAAAAAAACAAAGGAAATACACACATGCTATTTGGTTATACGCCTTCACAAATAAACAGGCCAATTATAAAAAAGGAGGAAATTACACCGCGTAGCTTTACAGCTATCGCCTTAATGGCTATTGAGCCGCTGGTTATGGTTGTGAATGCCGAATCCGAATTTAAAAGTGTTCAAGATGTGATAGGGGCGGCAAGGAAGGATCCCAAAAAGTTAACCCAGGGTGGCGGGCCATATGGAAATGTCCCCTCAATCGTTGCAAAAATGTTGGCTGAAGAAACTGGTGTTGAATTTTCTTATGTTCCTTTTAAGGGCGGCGGAGCCGGTGTCGTTGCTTTATTGGGTAAACATGTTGATTTTATTTTGGAACAACCTTCAGAAGTGGATCAGCATGTTAAGGCCAGAACACTGCGTCTCTTGGCCGCTTCAGTTACGCTTGATAAATATCCCGGCCTACCGACATTTGAATCACTCGGTTATAAATTTAAACCTATCAAACAGTTCCGAGGCTTGATGGCTCCCCCGGGGATTCCTGCCGAAGTGGCGTCTTATTATATCAACTTGTTGGATCAGACTCGAAAAACCGTTGACTGGAAAAAATATGTTGAAAAATATGATCTGGTTGAACAGTGGATCACCGGTGAAGAACTAGCAAGGTCTTTAGACGAAGAGGCAGATAATTACACGCGTAAAAATAAAGAGATGGGCTTGTTAAAATAAACTAAATGTCGGAAAGGAGAGAAAACAGATGAAATACCAGGACATCCTTTACGAAGTAAAGCGGCCCCACATCGCTTGGATTACATTAAACCGTCCTGAAATTAACAATGCAACAACAGGTGACACCTTTCTTGAGTTGGCCCATGCCTTTCGTACGGCTGATAGCGACCCATCGATTGGGGTTGTTGTTCTTACAGGCGCCGGAGATACCCATTTTAACGAGGGAGGACAGGTCAAACAGCATTTAACCAAAAGGCCCGGTACTCATCGCAACCATTTTATTAAACTGCTTGAATGCGCTTTGTCCGTACGGAGCTGCGGCAAGCCGGTTATTGCTGCGGTTAATGGCCGTGCAATAGGCAGCGGCAATCAGCTGCAACTTATTTGTGATCTCGCTATCGCTTCAGACCGGGCAGTATTCGGCCAGCATGGTTCCAAGCGTGCAGGCATGCCGATGTTTTGGGGAACCCAGCTGATGTCGTTGTATGTTGGTGAGCGTAAGGCGCGGGAAATTATTTTTCTTTCACGCGAATATACTGCTCAGGAAGCTCTGGAGATGGGGCTTATAAACAAAGTTATACCGCATGATCAGCTTTACGATGAAGTCGACAAATGGTGTGATGAGGTATTAGAAATGAGCCCAACATCATTACGTGTTTTGAAAGCTTCCTTGAACTATAAATCTGACATGTTGTATCCTGCGCTATTCCACGCGCGTGAACTTATCGACCTGTTTTCGGATGCACCCGAAAGAATGGAGGGAACGAAGGCCTGGGTGGAAGGCCGAAAACCGGATTTCAATAAATTTCGGAAATAGTTCTCAATATGAAATTTATCGACAAAGTAAAAAATTTTCTATCAGGCGATCGATTTGTTGCAATAGTGTTTATTTTGATTTTGCTGCCCTATGGGTATCATGGCAGCAAGATGACCGTTTCTTTAGAGTCCGATGTGGTTGGACCAGGCTTGTTTCCAAAGTTGATTGCCGTTTTTGGAATAGTCCTTTCAAT
>JARGFK010000098.1 GCA_029211065.1 Desulfobacterales bacterium | reverse complement strand
AGCTCGGGAACCAATCGTCCTCCAATATAACCGGTGGCGCCGGTGACAAGAATTTTTCCAATTTCCGGTTGCGGTCTTGTGGGCAGGTCTTGGCAGAAAAGGTCTTTATCGTCAAAAGTCATGTCCGCCTCGGCAAGGAGCAAATTGATCATGAATTCCCCCCCCTTCCGATGAGAAAATAGTTTTGGCTATAGCTAAAAGGGGGCAGAGGGTTTTAAATGGGCATGAACGTGTTTAAAAAAAGTGTGCCACAATATGGCATATTAGTCAACGCTGTTTCGAGGGTCCGTCAAAAGGCGCAATGAAAAGCGCAATAAGGATAAAAGGAGCATCCATTGGATTATTGGCGCGCAATCTGTTATTTTTGGTTGCCAGAAAAACTTTTTTGTATAAAATATGCTTCAGTGATTATTTTTCCCTTTCGAAAAAACAACCCTCTCGACCAGAAATTTGTGTGATCGTAGATAACAAAGTCCAAATAATACTGATAAAGATTAAGGAGATTAACATGAAAAAAGTGGTTAGATATTTCTCATTGCTGCTCTTGATCTTAACAGCCATGAACGGACTCTGCCTTGCAGCCCCCGTCAGCGACGCCACCCAGGAGTGTCTGGATTGTCACGCGGTCATCCATCCCGGCATTGTGGAAGACTGGAAACAGAGCCGCCATGCCCGCATGACGCCCGGGGAGGCAGCCGCCGTCTCAGGCCTTGGCCTTAAAGTTTCCAGCAAATCCGTCCCGGCTGATTTACAATCCGTTGCAGTGGGGTGTGCGGAATGTCATACCCTCAGACCTGCCGCCCACAAGGATACCGTCGATCACATGGGCCACGAAGTTCATATGGTGGTCAGCCCGAAAGACTGCGCCGTCTGCCATACCGAAGAAGAATCTCAGTATTCCGGAAATATCATGGCCCATGCCTACAAGAATCTGGCGGAAAACCCGGTTTATAACGCACTGGAACAGTCCATCATCGGCAAACCTGAACGGACCGGTGGCCGTATCCGTTTTGCGCCTTCCCATCCGGACACCCAAGCTGAAACCTGCTACTACTGCCATGGAACCCGTTTGAAAGTATCCGGGTTTGAAACCAGGGATACGGATATGGGAGAAATGCAGTTTCCCGTCATCTCCGGCTGGCCCAACCAGGGGGTCGGGCGTGTGAACCTGGACGACAGCCTCGGATCCTGCTCAGCCTGTCATACCCGCCATACGTTTTCCATCGAAATGGCCAGAAAGCCGTATACGTGCAAGGAATGCCATGCCGGCCCCGACGTCCCCGCATATAAGGTCTATAGCGCCAGCAAACATGGAAATATATTTTCAGCGATGCATTCAAAATGGGATTTTCAACCGGTTCCCTGGTCAATCGGAAAAGATTTCAAAGCGCCCACCTGCGCCGCCTGTCATGTCAGCCTGCTGGTGAATACGGAAGGGTCGGTCATCGCCAAACGGACCCACCAGATGAGCGACCGGCTGAGCTGGCGGATTTTCGGCCTGATTTATGCCCACCCGCAGCCCAAAGAACCGGATACCACCCTTATCCGAAACAAGGACGGGCTGCCGCTGCCCACCGATTTCGGCGGTGATCCTGCCGCTGATTTCCTCATCGATACCGAGACCCGCAAAAAACGGACCGAAACCATGCAGGCCGTCTGCCGCAGCTGCCATGACGACCGCTGGGTCCGGGGGCACTGGCAGCGACATGAAAGCACCATCGCTGAAACCAATGCCGCCACCGCCACAGCGACCCAAATCATGGCGGATATCTGGCAACACGGCCTGGCACAGGGCCTGGATCGCAGCGCCAACCCCTTTGATGAGACCGTTGAAAAAATATGGACCGATACCTGGCTCTTTTATGCCAACACCATCCGGTTCAGCGCTGCCATGGCCGGCGGCGGCGACTACAGTGCCTTTGCCGACGGCCGCTATTTTATGACCCGGCGGATTCTGGAATTGAACGACTGGCTGGATCTGCGGTTGCGGCAACAGCCGCTAAAGGAAGCCGCCGCAACGGAGCAGCCGAAATGAAAGCAAACGTTACCCTAAAAACCGCCATTTATAGGAAAAACATTTTTCAGCGAAAGGCAAATCCATATGGAAAATACGTTTAAAATCGGGGTGAGCGCCTGCCTTCTGGGTCAAAACGTGCGTTATGACGGCGGTCACAAACTGGACCGCTTTATAACCGACACCCTCGGTCTGTATGTCTCCTTTGTACCGGTCTGCCCTGAGGCGGAGTGCGGCCTGGGGGTCCCGCGTGAATCCATGCACCTTGAGGGTGAAGTTCATGCGCCCCGCCTGGTAACGACCAAAACCAAAAAAGACGTCACCGATCAGATGCTGCAGTGGGCCAAACTGCGGCTGAAGGCGCTCCAAAAGGAAAATCTCTGCGGCTTTATTTTCAAAAGCAAGTCCCCCAGCAGCGGCATGGAACGGGTGAATGTCTTTAATGAAAAAGGGATGCCCGTCAAAAAAGGGAGCGGCCTTTTCGCCGCAGCCTTCATGAAACAGTTTCCGCTGATTCCGGTGGAAGACGACGGCCGTCTTCATGACCCCAAAATCAGGGAGAATTTTATCGAACGCATTTTTACATTGCAACGCTGGCGCCGGATCTCATCCGGTCGTAAACGTATCGGCGATCTGGTCGACTTTCATACCCGGCACAAACTTTTGATTCTTTCCCACAGCCAGAAGCATTACCGCTTCATGGGCAAACTGGTGGCAGCCGCCAAAGAGTACCCTCCCGGAGAATTATTCCGGATCTATGAAGCCGCCCTGCTGGAAGCCCTCAAGCACAAAACCACCATTCAAAAGAACACGAATGTATTGCAGCACCTGATGGGTTATTTTAAAAAGCAGACTTCAGCCGATGAAAAGCAGGAGATGCTCCAAATTATCGATCAATATCGCGCCGGCCATGTGCCCCTGGTCGTACCGGTCACGCTGATCAATCATTATATCCGAAAATACCAACAGCCCTATCTGAGCGGCCAGTTCTATCTGCAACCCCATCCCGTAGCGCTGCAGCTGCGTAATCATGTCTGACCTAACAATTCCCAGTGGATGCCAAAACTAAGCCGGGCGATTGCATTTAGTGCCGGAGAGCTTTTTAAATCCCTCCGCCCCCCCTTTGAGACTGTATCGTAATTGTTAAAATTGAATCTTTTTTTCCATGTCATGCCGGACCTGATCCGGCATCCAGGTGAACATCAACTTGAAAATATTCTGGATTCCGGGTCAAGCCCGGAATGACGAAAAATCTTGGAATGCTTGTTTTTATAATTACGACACAGCCTCTTTGGACGGGGATTTGCCATGCGCTCTAAAAACCCAAAGGTTCACCGATGATCAGGACACAGATCCGCTCCTGATCCCTTGAGCAGCCTTCGATGATGACCGTGTTGCAACACAGCCGGGCGGGCGGGCGGCACTCGCTGCAGAACCCGGTATCGGTGCAGGGAGACCGAAAAGGCGGCTTCAGGTCGTGCTTATGCGCATTAATCGGAGCGGCGATGTTTTTAACCCGGGCGATGGCCTCCTCAACGTTGGCGACGATCTTGTTGGCCCCGACAGCCACAACGACTTTCAGCGGACCGAAGATCATCCCGGCCACGCGATTTCCCAGGCCGTCGATGCTCACCAGCTTTCCATCCAGGGTCACGGCGTTCGTACCCGTCAGAAAAATATCCGAGGTCAGCGCTTTTCTTCTTAAGGCCAGGCTCTCCGGGCGGGTGATCCCTTTTTTCCAGGGATTCAGCAGCTGATAGCCGCCTTTTTCAAGTGCATCAATGACGCCGATCTCTTTCAGGGTCAGCGAGTCGCCCACTCCGATGCAGGCCTCCTTTGAAACCCGCCCCATAATCTCTTTGAAAGCAGCCTTGGCGTCCGGTATGTACTTGGCTTCAAAACAATTTCTGCGAAGGTTCTTTATAGCGGTTTCAGCCTGTTTCTCATAAAACCAACGTTGATAAATCGCCTCCATTTGCCCCCCTTTTTTATAAAAGTCTCAAGTCGACCACAGAATCGACCGTATCATCCTTTTAAGCTGTCGATTCATAACACGTTTTCACCCCAGCGCCAACCAAATGGATGTTGTCGCTGTTGTCAAAAATACCGCCCATCTAATCGACTGACATTTTTTATTGTTTTTTGAATATTTTTCAGTATGGTATCGGGACGCAGGACGGACAGAAACCAAAAACTTTTTAAGCATTGAGGTTTTCATGAAAATAGAACTGCCATACGGCGATACTTCTCTGGCGGTTGAGGTTCCGGATCATGCCCGGGTGGTAATTCCGGAGGACCTGGCCGGCGTTGCGGACATCCGGACTGAAATCCGCAGGGCCATCGACAACCCCATCGGCACGCCCCTTTTGACGCAGCTGGCCGCAGGCAAATCAGATGCGGTCATTGTGATCAACGATATCACCCGGCCTGCCCCCAGCGGCATCATGCTGGAAGAATTGCTCCGGGATTTGTCCGTTGCCGGAATAAACGAAGACAAGGTCACGGTCGTCATTGCCACGGGAAACCACCGCCCCAACACCGGCGAAGAAATCAAGGCCATGATCGGCCCCGGCCTGGCTTCCCGGCTGCGGGTTGTCAATCATGACTGCGACGACCGCGACAATCTCACCAGCCTCGGCCATACGGATTCGGGGCTGCCGGTATGGATCAACCGGCTGGTGGCCAAGGGCGCATTTAAAATTGCAACCGGCCTGATTACGCCGCACCACGGCGCCGGCTACAGCGGCGGCCGCAAAAGCGTCATGCCGGGGGTTGCCGGATTGAAATCCTTAAACCAGCATCATTCCCTGCCGATTCGCCCTTATCATCCGGCCTATGGGTGGATGAAAGGAAATCCCTTTCACGAAGAAGCCGTAAAGGTCGCCCGCAAGGTCGGGGTCGATTTCATTCTGAATGTCGTCAAGAATTCATGCGGCCAGGTGGTGGCGGCCGTTGCCGGCGAACTGGAAACGGCCCACGCGAATGGCGTTTCCATCTGCCGGAAAAGCTGGCAGCTGGATCTTCCCCATCAATTTGATGTGGTGATTGTCACCCCCGGCGGATATCCCCGGGATATCGATCTGCACCAGTCCCAAAAGGCCATGTCCACCGCCGAGATGGTTGTCGCAGCCGATGGGGCCATCGTGTTGCTGGCCGAATGCCGCGACGGCATCGGCAAATACGCCGACTGGCTCAAACAGGCTGAAACTCCGCGGGACGTGATTGCCCGCTTTGAGTGTGAAGGATTTACCAAGGACCACTCCTCTAAGGCATTTATGTGCGCCAGGGCGCTGGCGCATTACAGCGTCCATATTTTCTGCGACGGAATCCCTGCGGAAGAGGCCTCCCAGATGTTTTTCAAGCCGGCGGCAACCGCCCAAGCCGCCATTGACGCCGCCCTGGCCCTGAAAGGGCCGCATGCCCGGGTGCTGGTCCTGCCCCAGGCGGTCAGCTGTGTCCCCTGTGTAAAAGACGAAAGCTAAACCCGCTCAACGATCGACCGGGTCAGCTCCCGGGTGGTCGCTTTTCCGCCCAGGTCGGGGGTATGATTTTCAGGATTCAACAGCGCGTCCGCAACGGCCTGTTCAATTTTGGCCGCTGCCGCCTCTTCTCCTAAATGACGCAGCATCAGAACACCGCTGAGGATCTGTGAAACCGGATTGGCAATCCCTTTTCCGGCGATATCCGGGGCTGTACCGTGAACCGGTTCGAATAAAGATGCTTCCGTCCCGTAGGTCGCACCGGCCCCGAGCCCCAGGCTGCCGGCCGCCGAAGAACACAGATCCGACATGATGTCCCCATACTGGTTCGGCATGACCGCCACACTAAAAAGGGCCGGCCGGGCAACCACCAGCGCACAGCTGGCATCCACATACCTGTCTTCAAATACGATTTCAGGATAGGCGGGGGCAATCTCCCTGGCAACCCTCAAGAAAAGACCGTCGGTCTGCTTGAGCACATTGGCCTTATGCACGGCAGTCACTTTTTTCCTGCCATGGGTCCGGGCTAGTTCAAACGCGAATCGAACCACTTTTTCGCTGGCCCGGCGGGTAATGATTTTCAGGGCCACGGCCGTATCATCCCCGGTGGTATATTCATGGGCGATATAAATATCTTCACTGATCTCCCGAACGACAACGATATCGAGGCCCTGGATGGGAGCCGGAACGCCTTTAAAATTGCGGGCCAGTCGGACGGCGGCAAATCCGCCGCCTTCCCTTCTGAGCGCATTCTGAACACTGTTGTAGGATCTGGGCGGTCTTCCGCCGGGAATCCCGCGCCGCCAGCCGGGCGTGATCATGGCATCTTCCATCTCAACCGCAACCGGTCCTTTTAAACATACCCCGCATTCGATATAGGTTTCCAGGGATTCATCCGGTAGCGGGGTCCCCGGTTGCTGCCGTATCGCCGCTGCGCCTCCTAAAATCTCCACCCACTCGACATTGACACCGGCAGCCTCGATAGCTTCCACGGCGGCGGCGGTTATCTCAGGGCCGATACCGTCTCCCGGCATCAAAGCAACTTTAAGCATCTTCATTCCTTTCCAGCATACGTATAAAAATAACAAAACCCCGCTCTCTTCTATGGATCGAGGCCCTGTTGGACATTATGCTCATTTATTCGTGAGTTTTTAGCAATTCGAAATGCGACCGTCGGCGCATCTATTATGTCTGTCTAATTTTAGCCCCATTCTTAACGCCGATCAGCAATACATCTTTGGGGTCAATCTGAATATAGATATCGGATCCGCTTTTTGCCTTGACTCTAAAGGGGGTTCGGCACCGCAGCTCCTTGCCCTTGACTTCGACCACCATATCAAATAATCCACCCAGAAAGTTTTTCCGGACCAGCCGGGCTGGCCAGGTGTTGACTTCGTTCTGGGGCTTATCGGGATAAATAATGATATTTTCCGGTCGGACCGATGCCAGCACCTTTTGACCTTCCGCATAATTGGTGCGGGTTGTTTGAACTTTTGTCCGAAAACTTTCCTCTTCGATGCTGACAACAGATCCATCGTCCCGGCGGCTTAAAACGGAAGCGCGTAAAAAGTTAATCTTGCCGATAAAATCAGCCACAAATTCATTGACAGGGTCAAAATAAATCTCTTCGGGATCACCCCGTTGGATGACTTTGCCAAATTCCATGACCAATACTTCGTCGGAAAGGACCATGGCTTCTTCCTGATCGTGCGTTACGTATACCGTCGTAACCCCGATTTTGCGCTGCAATTCCAGAATCTCAAACCGCATCTGCTCCCTTAACTTGGCATCCAGGTTGCTGAGGGGCTCATCCAGCAATAACACGGCAGGTTCATATACGATGGCCCGGGCAAACGCCACCCGCTGCTGCTGCCCGCCGCTTATCTCGCTGGGCAGCCGGTCCTTTAACTCCTCGATACCCACCATCTGCATGGCCCGCAGCACCCGCTCATTGACTTCACTCCCGGACGCTTTTCGAATCCGAAGTGGAAAGGCAATATTCTCAAAAACAGACATGTGCGGCCAGACCGCGTAGGACTGGAAAACCATGCCCATCCCTCTTTTCTGGGGTGAAATATTAATTTTTTGCCCGGAATCGAAAACAAGCCGGTCTCCGATCCAAATCTGTCCTTCATCGGCATTTTCAAACCCGGCCAGGCAGCGCAAGGTCGTGGTCTTGCCGCATCCTGAAGGTCCCAGCAGGGTCACGATTTTACCGTCCGGGATATGAATGTCCACTCCATCTATGGCGGTAACATTTCCAAATCTTTTGATTAGTTTTTCTATTCTGACATCCGGCATTTGATCAGCCCCTCCATTATTTTCTTAGCGAACAACATCGGTAATGCGTATTTTGAAAACCCACGAAAAAAGTATCAGGCAGACAGCCGTCAATAAAAGCTGCATTGTTCCGATAGCGGCAAGGTGCGGGAACATGCCATCGTGCCACAGGTCGAACATGGTCACGCTCATCACCTCGCTGCCGCTGGAATACAGGAGGATCGAGCAGCTCAACTCGCGCATAAAGGTGACAAACAGCAGAATAAAGCCGGCCACCAGCCCGGGTTTGAGCAGCGGCAAAGACACCGACCGGAATGTGCGGATCCAGGTAGCGCCCGAAATATTGGCCGACTCCTCCAGGGTTTTGTCGATCTGGCGCAGGGTGCTTTCGATGGACCGCAGGCTGTAAGGGATAAAGCGGGACACATAGGCGATCATCAGAATCCAAATGGTGCCGTAAATGGGTATGGGCGAACGGATCCAGGCCCACATATAAGCCACACCCAGGATCAGCCCCGGCACGGCTACCGGCAGGGTGGCGACGGTGTCCAGGGCATCCTTGCCGAAAGCTTTGGTCCGGACCACCACCCAGGCAATGATTGCGCTGATCATGACGGCAATGGCGGCGCCCACAATCGAAAGAAAAAGCGAATTTTTAACAGCAGTCCACGTATTGGGATATTCAAAAAGGATATACTGCCAGTTTTCAAGGGTGAGGTATTTCAGTTTGGGGTGGATGCTCCAGAATTTAAAAAAAGATATCGCAATAAAGGTGCCGAAAGGCAGAATGACCACCAGCAGAATATACCCCAACAGATAGCTCAGGGTGAAATAGCGCCATTTGCCCAGGGGAATGACATGGGGCCGAAAACTTTTACCGCCGACGGTCACAAACTCTTTGCCTTTCATAATTCGATTGCGCAGGTACACCATGCTGCCGGTAAAAAACAGCATCACCATAGCCACCGTGGCGCCCATGGAATAATCCTGGGGATATTCCTGCAGCAGGTAGAAAATTCGAGTGGTCAGGACAAACCAGCGCTGGTTCATCCCCAGTACGCTGGGAATACCGAACTGCTCCGCCGCCGCTACGAAAATCAGGAGGGCTGACGCCAGAATACCGGGCGCCATCAGCGGCAGGGTAATACGCAGCATGGTCTGGGGCTTGGTGGCGCCGGCGCTGAGGGCCGCTTCCTCCAGGGTGGGATCCATGTTGCGCAGGGTGCCCGAGACAATCAGAAAGGCATAAGGGGAATAATAAATCCCCATGACCCAGATAATGCCCCAGGGGCCGAAGATTTCAAAGGGGCGCACCCCGAAAAGGATGTCAAACCACCCGTTGATCAGGCCGTAATCATTCGAGGCCAGGCCGGTCCATGCCAGTGCCCCGATAAAGGGTGAAAGAAAAAACGGTACAATCAGGGGGATTTCCAGTTTGCCCGCCCAGGGCGTATCGGTACGGGTGACGATCCAGGCCAGGCTTACCCCCAGAAAAACCCCCAGAAGGGTGCCGCCGATAGATATCCAGACCGTGTGGCCCAGTTCAACCCAGAACCAGTCGGCGTCAAACATCCGCTTGTAGTTATCAAATGAAAGCGGCGACGGTTCTCCCGGCGGCGTGGATTTAAACGTCCCGTAAACCATAATGGAAAGGGGGTAAATCACCGTCACACCGATCATGACGGCGATAACGATAACGAGGATGGAATCCCGACGCGAAAGGAGCCTTAGATATGGAATGATTCGTTTCATGGATCATAGCCTCTCAACAATCGATTTCACTTCACGGAGACAGAAAGGGTTATTGTGAAAAATTGGCCGGGCTGTTTACTTCGACAAGCCCGGCCATGGGGATATATCTTCAACTCCTATTTGGCTCTGGCCTTTTTCTTGGCCGCACCGAAAACCTGTTCGAATTTCGCCAGCAGGTCCTTGGTATCCGCATCCAGCTGGCGGTAATCGATGTCGATGATATTGAGGTCGTCATACCCGGGCATATGCTTGAATTTCATCATACCCGTTTTGCGGCCGGTATTGCTGGAGCCGCCCTTTTGAAATGCCTGGCATCCCTCGGAAGACAGAAAATAGTTATAGAAGAGCTTGGCGGCATTGGGGTTGGGTGATTCCTTGATGATGGCGCACGGGCCCGGGCCCACGGCCACGCCTTCTTTGGGCCAGTAGCCTTTTAAAGGCGTTCCCTTGATCATATTTTCATTGATGCGGTAATCGAGATCCTCCATGGATACGGGGTACTTCCCGGCCAGGATTTCCTTGTCCATGGAACCATGACTGGTAAAGGTGCCGGCATCGGCTTCACCCCAGGCCCGGAACCAGTCCCAGGCGGTCTCCCCGTGATGTTTCACCAGTGAATAGACCCAGGCCAGGGCATTGGCGCTGCCATGCGGGTCGCCGATGGCGATCTTGCCGAACCATTCTTCTTTCTGTGCCAGCTTCGCCCCTTCAGCGTAGGACTTGGGTGCGTCCGCATCGGAGACGATATCCGAATTCCAGGCAATCGCCATGGTCGTGAACCGCACCGGTGCAAAATATTCCGGGTTGGTCCACTTTTCCCAGTAGTTCTTGATTTCAGGGGATTCGTATTTCATGAAGCGGCCCTCGTCGGTCATCGTCAGAAACGCACTGTAAAGGGATGTGTGAAGCACATCGCAAACAGTCTTGCCGGCCCGCCACTCGGTATCCAGCTTGGTATGACATTTGACGCTCCCGCCCCGGTAGACATTACATTTCACCCCGGGATATTTTTTCATAAAAGCCTTTGCCAGAGCGCTGCCGGCCTTGGTCGAGGAGGATTGATAGAGGGTAACCTGGCCTTCTTTCTTGGCAGCCGCGTACAGTTTTTCCTGTTCAGCCAAAGTGGCGCTGTTCATCGGCTCCACCGCTGCCTCGGCGATCAGCGCCTGGAGCGGGTTGATCCCCAGCATGGCGGCACCCCCGACAACACCGGTCGTTTTAATGAATTCCCGACGGTTCATGAACAAAAAGTTTTCATTTTCTCTTCTTTTCATGGACACCTCCTTTATACGGTTAAAAACACAATTCCCCGGATCGCATTAAATTCAGGAATGCAGTATCCAGACCCTGTAAAAACACCCCCACTGTTGAAATATCGGATATTGCAGCGGGCATCAAAACTGCAGATTGCCGCGCGAAAATACCCGCGAGTATTTAACAAAAAGGGACTGTTTTTTATTGTTTAAGATTTATAAAAATGGCTCAGCCATTAGTTGCTGATGAACAGATCTGATGAATAAAGAGCATAACTTGTTTGATTTAAGCGATATTTTTAACCTATTTGACCGGTAAGACCAAGTTAGTATCTACCCCATTCGCTTGTCAAGGTTTTTTTTGTTTTGGATTCCGGCAAACAAGTGTGAAAATCAAGCGGTCTGATTCCCCTTGCGGGAAAGGCTATACCGCTTTCCATAATAAAGTTCCGAAACAATGAATTGCGGTATAAGCGGTTGTATAAAAAAACGTTGGTATAACGGAACGTTTTTTTGACAACCGCTATAACCGCCGTGATCGGCTTCCCAACGTTTTTTTATTGCTTTCAATATAACTTCTTGTAAACTTAATTGTATTTTACGTTGTTGCTGAAATACTTGGGTGCTCTGGGTGTTTGGAGAAAATTTCGTGAAGATTCATACAGTGCGGGTATACCCTTCAAAAGCAAAACTCCCCAAAGAAAACCAGCTGGCCTGGAAACTGGCCGAAGTTGCCGCCCATAGCGCCCCCATAACCGCTGCCGTTGAAAGCATGATCATCAACCGCATCATCGATAATGCGGCCGTTGCCGTTGCCGCCATTAACCGGCAGGCGGTCTGCAGCGCCCGCTCCCAGGCCCTGGCGCACCCCCGGCGGTCCGGGGCCACCGTGTTCGGCCTTCCCGCCGGAAAGACATTTGCCGCCGAATGGGCGGCCTGGGCCAACGGCACTGCCGTACGCGAACTGGACATGCATGATACGTTTCTGGCGGCGGACTATTCCCATCCGGCCGACAACATCCCGCCGATTCTGGCGGTTGCCCAGCAATGCAGCCGCTCCGGCAAAGACCTGATTCAGGCGGTTGCAACCGCCTATGAGATCCAGATCGGTCTGGTGAAAAGCATTTGCCTGCACCGGCACAAAATCGACCACATCGCCCATCTGGGGCCGTCTGCGGCTGCCGGAATCGGCCGCCTGCTGGGGCTGAACACGGATGTCATTTATCAGGCCGTCCAGCAGGCCCTGCATGTTACCTGCACCACCCGGCAGTCGCGCAAAGGCGAAATCTCAAGCTGGAAAGCCTATGCCCCGGCCCATGCCGGCAAACTGGCCATTGAAGCCGTTGACCGGGCCATGCGCGGAGAAAAGAGTCCGTCCCCCATTTACGAAGGTGAAGACGGCGTCATTGCCTATCTGCTGGCCGGCCCCGCCGCCGAGTATCAGGTGCCGCTGCCGGAAGCAGGGGAACCCAGAGCAGCCATCCTGGAATCCTACACCAAAGCGCACTCGGCCGAATACCAGGCCCAGGCCCTGATCGATCTGGCATTCAGACTGCGATCAAAAATAACAAACCTTGATGATGTCGACGGCATTATCATCCACACCAGCCATCATACCCATCACGTTATCGGCAGCGGCGCCGGCGACCCTCAGAAACTCGACCCCGGCGCCAGCCGGGAAACCCTTGATCACAGCATCATGTACATCTTTGCGGTTGCGCTCCAGGACGGTATCTGGCATCATGTCCACAGTTATGCGCCCGAAAGGGCTTGCCGGCCGGATACGGTCAGGCTCTGGCATAAGATCCGCACCGTTGAAGACCCCGATTGGACCCGCCGCTATCATGACCCGAACCCGCGGCGCAAAGCCTTTGGTGCAGCGGTGGTGGTCACGTTTAAAAACGGCGAATCGCTTAAAGATGAAATTGCGCTGGCAGATGCCCATCCGGCCGGTGCCAGACCCTTTGGCCGAAATGATTATATAAACAAATTCGACACCCTGACGGAAGGCATTATTACCGCAAACGAACGAAATCGCTTTATCCAAAGGGTTCAGCAAATACCGGACCTGGAGCCTGAAGCCATCCGGCAGCTGAGTATCCAGGTCCCCCAGCGCAAACTCGAAAGCAAAACCCGTGATCAGAGGGGTATTTTCTAATGCTGTACGCAAAAAAACCGATTCAACAAAAAAGGTTTGAGTTTCGCGCCGCCCTGCAACAAAATAAATTGCTGCGTTTTCCCGGCGCTTTTTCACCCCTGGTGGCCATGCTCATTGAGCAGATGGGTTTTGACGGCATTTATATTTCCGGCGGCGTGCTTTCAAATGACCTGGGGCTGCCTGATATCGGGCTGACGACTTTGAGCGAGGTTTCCCAGCGGGGACGGGCAATCGCCCGCGTATCGGACCTGCCTGCGATCATCGATATCGATACCGGTTTCGGCGAGCCCATGAATGTTGCCCGCACCATCCAGGAAATGGAAGAACTGGGGCTGTGCGGCTGCCACCTGGAAGACCAGGTCCATCCCAAGCGCTGCGGACACCTGGACAACAAAGTTCTGGTGGACCCCGACGCCATGATAAAAAAAATCAAGGCCGCCGCAGCCGCCAGGCGCGACCCCAATTTTGTATTGATCGCCCGGACCGATGCCCGTGCCACGGAAGGGCTGCCCCAAGCCATTGCCCGGGCCAAAGCCTATGTGAATGCCGGCGCGGACATGATTTTTCCGGAAGCCCTGCAGGATGAAGCTGAGTTCCAGAAATTCCGCAGCGCCATGCCGGTTCCGCTGCTGGCCAACATGACGGAATTCGGCAAAACAAAGCTGTTAAGCTATAAAACCCTGCAGGCGCTGGGCTACAACATTGTCATCTATCCGGTTACGACGCTGCGGCTGGCCATGAAGGCGGCTGAAGAGGGTCTGGCGGAGATCCTTGCAAAGGGGACCCAGGAAGAGCTGCTTCCGAAAATGCAGCACCGCAAACGTCTCTACGAAATATTACGCTACCAGGATTACAACCGGTTCGATAATGACATTTTTAATTTCAAACTTTAACAGGAGGCTATGCCATGTATCTCGTCACCGCCGGTGAAATGCAGGAGATGGATCGCCGAACCATTGAAACATTCGGTCTCCCCGGCCGGCTGCTGATGGAAAACGCCGGCCGCGGCGCGACCCGGGTGCTGCTTCAGACCTTTTCCGGGCTGACCGATAAAAAGGTGGCGGTCATTGCCGGCCGCGGCAACAACGGCGGCGACGGTTTTGTCATGGCGCGCTGTTTGTTTCAAAAAGGCGTCCCTGTACGCGTATTTCTTCTGGCCGAAGGCAAAACGGTCAAGGGCGATGCCGCGGCCAATCTCAAACTGCTCAAGCCCCTGGGCATCCCGGTGGATGAAATACCGGACCGAAACGCTTTTAAAAAATACAAAACAGCCATGCGCCATCAGGATATCTGGGTCGATGCCATTCTGGGGACCGGTTTGAAATCGGATGTGGATGGGTACTTCAGGGAAATCATCGATTTTATCAACGCCCGGAACCGGCCGGTTTTTTCCGTGGACATCCCCTCCGGTCTGGACAGCGATAGCGGACACCCCCGCGGCGCCTGTATCCGCGCCCATACCACTGCGACCTTCGGCTTTGCCAAAATCGGGCACGTGCTGCTGCCCGGCGCAGACTATACCGGCCGGCTCCAAATTGTCGATATCGGAATTCCCGATCATATCGCCGCGGAAGTGGGACCGACCCAGTATTTACTGACGGCAGAGATGATACAGGACCGGCTTGCCCCGCGGTCTTCGGACGCTCATAAGGGCACCACCGGTCATTTACTGGTTGTGGCCGGTTCCCCCGGCAAAACCGGCGCTGCGGCCATGACGGCCGCGGCAGCCATGCGGACCGGCGCAGGCCTGGTGACCCTGGGCGTGCCTGCAAGCCTGAATCCGGTTCTGGAAACCCAGGTTCTGGAAGCCATGACAGTTGCCCTGCCGGAAACCGTCGACGCCATGTTCGCCGAAGCCGCCTTCGACCGGATACAGGGTCTGCTTTCCGGAAAACAGAGTCTTGTCTTTGGGCCGGGGGTCGGAATTTCATCGGAAATCGAATCCCTCCTGCGCCGCATGCTGCCAATCCTGAACATCCCCATGGTGATCGACGCCGACGGATTAAACAATCTGGCCGCGGATATGGACATGCTCAAAACCGCAAACGCCCCGATAATTTTAACGCCCCATCCGGGAGAAATGGCCCGGTTGTTGGGCGCTTCCGTCCAGCAGGTCCAGACAGAACGCCTGACCTGCGCACGCGAACTTGCCCGTAAATATAAGTTACATGTGGTTCTGAAAGGCGCACGCACCGTCATTGCCCATCCGGACGGCAAAGCTTACATCAATCCCACCGGCAATGCCGGGATGGCATCCGGCGGCATGGGAGATGTGCTCACCGGCGTTATCGGGGGATTGCTGGCCCAGGGCTACACCCCCGAAGCGGCAGCCCATGTGGGTGTATATCTCCACGGCGCCGCTGCTGACAGGCTGGCGGAACAAATCGGCCCCATCGGTTTTCTCGCAAGCGATGTCATAAATGCCATCCCCGCCCAGATTAAAAAGCTGCTAAACGGATGATAACTTACCGGCTTGAAATAATCTCCCGCGGCGATGGCGAAACCCGGACACTGGGCCGAAAAATAGGCGCTCTGGCGCCCCATGGCCTGATTGTGGCCTTGACCGGTGATCTGGGAAGCGGCAAAACGTGTCTGGTGCAGGGGCTTGCCAGGGGCCTGGGCGTACCGGAAGAATACATCGTCACCAGCCCCTCTTACACCCTGATAAACGAATACCCGGGACGCTTGCCGTTATATCATGCGGACTTGTATCGCATCGAGAATCCGGTTGATTTTGATGATATCGGGCTTTATGACATCGTCGCCGGCAGCGGGGTAACGGCCATCGAATGGGCCGACCGGATGCAGCCGGAAGATCTGGTTGAATATCTATCCATCGCATTTGAAATTCTGGATGATTCACTCCGCAAAATCATCTTGACCGCATCTGGACATCCGGCTGTTAATCTGTTAAAAAAGCTTGAAAATATTTAAGGATGTATTATGTTATCCGGCCGTGGAAAGATAGTGGTTCGATTTAAATATAAGGAGCGGAAATGAGCCTAATCGTACAAAAATTCGGCGGCACATCTGTCGCCAATCTTGAACGAATTGAGAATGTCGCCATGCGGGTGGCCAAAGCCTTTGACGATGGAAATGATGTCGCGGTCATCCTTTCCGCCATGTCCGGCGTGACGGACGGACTGATCAATATGGCAAAGCAGATCACCGAAATGCCAGACAAACGCGAGTTGGATGTTCTGCTGGCCACCGGCGAACAAACCACCGCCGCCCTGCTGGCCATGAATTTAAAATCCAAGGGGTATTCCGCCCAGTCTCTCCTCGGCTTTCAGGCCCAGGTAAAGACGGACTGCGCTTTCGGAAACGCCCGCATACTGGACATTGACGCGGAACGGATCAAAGAGTTGCTCCGGCAGCGTTACATCGTCGTCATCGCCGGGTTCCAGGGGTGCGACGCCCAGGGCAATATCACCACCCTGGGAAGGGGCGGCTCCGACACATCGGCCGTCGCCATCGCCGCCGCGCTTAAAGCCGACACCTGTGAAATATACACCGATGTGGACGGCGTTTACACGGCCGACCCCAATGTCTGTAAAAAGGCCCGCAAACTGGATAAGATTGCCTATGATGAAATGCTGGAAATGGCCAGCATCGGCGCCAAGGTTTTACAGATCCGGTCAGTTGAATTTGCGAAAAAGTACAACGTTGCCGTACACGTGCGGTCATCATTTAATGAGGAGGTGGGAACCATGGTCGTCAATGAAGAGCCCAATATGGAGCGGGTTGTTGTTACCGGGGTTACGACAAACAAAAACGAAGCGCGCATCACCCTGAAAAAGGTTCCCGACCAGCCGGGGATTGCCGCAAAGATATTTACACCGGTCTCGGATGCGGGGATCCTTGTGGATATGATTATTCAGAATACCCGCTCCGGCGGAGAAACGGACCTGACCTTCACGGTCGCCAAAACGGACTTCAAAGCAGCGCTGGAAATCGAAAAAAAGATCGCAAAGGAAATTGGCGCCGAAGAGGTTATAGGTGATACCAATATCGCCAAAGTCTCCGTGGTGGGGGTGGGGATGCGAAGCCACCACGGCGTGGCGGCCACCATGTTTTCAGCCTTGGCCAAAGAAAATATCAACATCCTGATGATCAGCACATCCGAGATCCGGATCTCCTGCGTCGTTGAGGAAAAATATGTAGAACTGGCAGCCCAGGTCCTGCACACGGCCTTTGGCCTGGACAAGGAATGACCCTGATTGATCGCAAACAAAATGAAAGTGAAAAGATTCAGTCCCCGTCAACTGATTTTTACCCTGACATTGGCCGCCATCATCCTGGGGCTGGTTGTTTATCGGGCTGTCTTTTCACCCGTCTGAAATACAGTAACGAGTGACGAGTAACAAGTAAATAGTCACGAGAAATAAGGGAATTTTTCTTGCATCCAACTCGTTACTTGTCACTCGTCATTCTTCATTCGTCATTCGCCCCTCGTCCCTCGCCCCTCGTCACTTTTTTAATTTGGGAATCCACCGGGAAACCATTCTGCAATACCCCTCATAAGAATCCCCGAACTTTCGGCGCAGATGCGGCTCTTCGTAAAAAACCACAAACAGGTGAAAAGCGGCCGCCAGCGCAGCCACATATATCAGCAGCCGGAAAGATTGAAACCACAGGACGTGCCCCAAGAGGATGACCAGCGCCCCCAGATACATGGGGTTTCGAACGAACCGGTACAACCCTTCTGCAACCATGATCTTTGGGGGATCGATGGGCGCAGGGGTCCCCCTCCCCTTTAAAGCAAAATCCAACGCACTCCACAAAAGAAAGACCGCTCCCGCCAGCCAGGGCAATAAGGCGGCGTAACGAAAGGGCCCCAAGTTAAATTGCCAAATTGGGCCCAAAAGTGCAATCTTATAAGGTGCCCAGATAAGAAGAGGTCCGGGAACCAAAACCAGGAAAAATATTGTTTTAAAAACGGTCATCCTTCCCATTCACCTGCATAAATTGAGCAACTTGAAAGATGCATGACT
>JARGFK010000097.1 GCA_029211065.1 Desulfobacterales bacterium | reverse complement strand
CCTCTCCCAAGATGGGAGAGGGAGTTATCAGACAGGCTCTTGGGAGGGATTTTAAAACGTCAGCTTACTTACAAAGTACAGTACTTAGAGAGTCCCGCTACAGCGGGATTCGGCCTTATGGTCACTTTGTCCCGAGTTTTCATGACCTTTTCGGGGACAAGCCGCCGTCTGGCGCCGGCGCATTCATTTTATTTGACCATTATTGAAGAGAGATCATTTTATGGTCCAGCCGCCGTCTACGGCCAAAATTGAACCGGTAATGATCTTTGCAAAATCGCAGGCCAGATACAACACCGCGTAGGCGACTTCGTTTGGCTCGGCCATGCGCCCCAGGGGAATGCTGTCCAGCACGTACTGTTTAAAGGTTTGATCCTTGAACATCGTTTCGGTAAATCCGGTTTTAACGAATGTGGGCGACACCGCATTGACCGTCACCCCATACGGTGCCCATTCCAGGGCCAGGACTTTGGTCAGCTGATTGACCCCGCCCTTGCTGGAGCAGTAGGCTGCCCGCAGGGGAAGGGCCACCGTGCCGGTTTGCGAAGATATATTGATAATCGAACCGCTGCGCTGCTGAATCATTTTGCGGCCGGCAGCCTGACAGACAAAGAACAGCGTTTTAAGATTTATATCCATTACCGCGTCCCAATTTTCTTCCGTGACCTCTTCGGATTTCTGGGGCCGGTTGATTCCGGCTGAATTCACCAGGATGTCTATCGCCCCGGTTTCCGCAATCATGGATTCCACGAGTTCCACCGGCGCACCGGATTCGTTCAGGTCAAGGGCCTTATAGCCCGTCTGGATCCCGTCGGCGTTCAGCCGGTCCGCCAGGGCCTTGAGCTTCTCCCCGTTGGTGCCGTTCAGGAACAGCCGGGCGCCGGCCGCACCCATCAGTTCACAGACGGCCGTTCCGATCCCCCCGGACGCTCCGGTGATCAGCGCCGACTTGCCCTCAAGGGAAAATTGCGGCTTATTCTTTTTCATACTTGTCAATCCTTACCCGGCAGCTGAGCCCGTGCGCCAGCATATTTTCATAATTGCATGCCCGCTCGCAAACCCGGGCGATATCCAGCGAAGCCTTGCGGGTGGCATACTGGTAGGTAACGGTCTTGACGAACTTTCCCACGGACAGGCCGCCGGTGTAGCGGGCCGCCCGCATGGTGGGCAGGACATGATTGGTGCCGATGGTCTTGTCCCCATAGGCAACCGTTGTTTCCTCCCCGCAGAACATGGAGCCGTAATTCGTGCAGTTGTCCAGAAAGTAGCGCCAGTCATCGGTCTGGACTTCCAAATGCTCCGGCGCCCACTCATCGCTGAGTTCGACCGCTTCTTCGCGGGATTCAACCACGATCACCTCTCCATTGTCCTGCCATGAAACCCCGGCGACTTCGCGGGTCGGCAGCACCGCCAGCTGGCGTTCCAGTTCAATCAGGGTCCGTTCAGCCGTCTCTTTGGAAAGTGAAATCAGGCACTGCCGGGAATTGGGATCGTGCTCGGCCTGCCCGAGGATGTCCGCCGCCAGAATAACCGGATCGGCGGTGTCATCGGCAATAATCAGAATCTCGGTGGGTCCGGCCAGCAGGTCGATGCCGACGTCGCCGAAGAGTTGCCGCTTGGCCTCGGCAACGTACTTATTACCGGCGCCCACCACCATGTCCACCGGTTTAAGGTCTTCCATGCCGTAGGCCATGGCCGCCAAAGCATGGACGCCGCCCATGCAGTATATTTCATCAGCGCCCGCAGCCGCCATGGAATAGAGCGTAGCCGGATAAATTCCCTCCCCTTTAACAGGCGGCGTACAGGCAACCACACGGTCAACACCGGCGACCTTCGGTGTAATCACGGTCATATGCGCCGATGCCAGCATCGGGTAGCGGCCGCCGGGGACATAAGATCCGCTTGAAGCAACCGGTATGATTTTCTGACCCAGGAACACGCCGGGGAGCATTTCAACTTCCATGTTACGAATCGTTTTCATCTGTTCCCGGGCAAAATTACGGATCTGAGCCTGGCAGAAATCGATGTCCTCCTTCTCACCGGGGGAGAGTTTCTTGCGGGCGGTTTCGATTTCTTCAGGTGAAATCTTAAAACTTTTAGGCGCCCAGTTATCGAACTTTTTAGAGTAATAGCGGACCGCCGCTTCTCCCTCCCCTTTGACCCTGTTGATAATCTCCCGGACAGTCCGACTGACATCGGACAGGTCCTCCGCCGGCCGTTTCTTTGCCTTTTTAAGATATGTCGCCATTTGAATATTAACTCCTGTGTATATTTACTAACGGGATTCTATTTGTCCAGTATCGCCACGGCGCGCAGGGGCGAGCCGGTTCCGTTCCGGATTTTGAGCGGCAGGGCAATAAAGGTAAAGCGCTTGCCGATCAGCTTGTCGAGATTGCAGAGGTTTTCCACATGGGTCACTTTGCGCTTCGCGCAGGTGCTGTGACAGGGATAGGTCTTGTCGTACCACATGTCCGGACTGGGAGAATCCACACCGAAATTGACGCACCCCGCATCGATGATGAATTCGGTCCCTTCCCGGTCAAGGCCCGGGTACTCGGTCATGTATTCCGGTTTGCCGTAATAGCGGTCGTAGTGCGCCGTGTAGAACAAAACGGTGTCCCCAGGGAGAATTTTCAGGTCCCATTTTTTAAGCTGGGCCTCGATTTTTTTCCGGCCGAACTGCGTCTTTAAGGGTACGTCGCTGACGTCGATGCAGATCGCCGAGGTGATGCATTTTTCCAGCGCCAGCCGGTCGATGGACTCTGCCTCGGGGTCCCTGGACAGGTGGCTGACGGAATCGATATGGGTGGGGCCGTGGTCGCAGAGCAGCAGCCCCCGGGTTTCATATGAGAAATCAGTCCCCAGCTGCCGGCGACACTCCTCATGGGAAAGGTGGGTCCAGACCACGGTTTTCATGTGGCCGGGATAGACCGGCATCCCGGTATAAATTTCCTGGGAAAGATCGATGATATTTCCTTTGATCATTTTTGACCTCCTTAAATTATTAGCTCAGAACTCGATTATTCACGCAGCCGTTTTGAAATCCGCCGCTGCTCAGGGAGCAACCTCGATGACAATGCGCAGGGCCTCCGGCACCTTGTCTTCAAAAACCTTAAAGGCCGCTGCGGTTTCAGCAAGGGGAAAGCGATGGGTTATCATCGGCAGGATTTCCAACCGCTTTTCCGCCAGCAGTTTCAAGGCCTCCTCAAAAGCGCCGGCTGCCCCTTTGGAACCGTAAATCACCGGCTCTTTATAATAGAGAAAAGAGGGGTCAAAATTCTTGATCCTGTCGGAAAAAATCCCAAACACCACCACCGCGCCGCTTGGCTTGACCACACTAAAACAGCTTTGGAGGGCGCCGGCATTGCCGGACGCCTCAATTACCACGTCGACGCCGTCCGGAAACCACTTTAAGATCGCCTCAACGGGATCTTGTTTTTTCACATTGACCACATGGCTGGCGCCGAAGTTTATCGCAGCCTGGAGCCGGAAATCACGGGTTCCCACCATCACCGCCTGATAGGCCCCGGCCATTTTCAGGAGTTGCAGCATGATCAGTCCGGCATTGCCCGGTCCGAAAACCGCAACCGTCTTGCCCAGTTGCAGGGGTACTTTTTTAAATGCCCTAACCGCGCAGGCAATGTTGACGGTATTCTGGGCTTCATCAAACGTGACGTTTGCGGGTATGCGTCGAACGGCCCGATAATCAACTTTGATAAATTCCGCCATGCAGCCGTCGGTATTGCGGCCCAGCGAAACTCTTTTTTTGCAATATAAGCCCATCCCTTTGCGGCAAAAATCACAATCCCCGCAGCCCCATCCGCCGCCGCAAATAACCGGCTCCCCTTCCTTAAAATCTGTGAGTGAAGAACTTCTCACTTTTGCAACCGTCCCTGAGAATTCATGCCCCAAGGTTACCGGCAGCTCGGCCTTGGCATAGCCATGAACCACGCTGACATCCGTTCCGCAGATACCGGCCCGATGCACCTTGATTAAGACATCGTTTTCATTCGGTTCGGGAACCGGGACATCTTCGATCACAATCTTACCAGGTTCATAGACCCGTGCAGCCTTCATTGAAACGCTCCTATTATTTAAAAATTTCCGGATTATTTAGAAAATTCGGTTTACGACCCTCAAGCACATCCCTGATATTGCGTACGCATATCATGCCGGTGTCGACCAGCGCTTCACGGGTATACATTCCCATATGCGGCGTCGCGATCACATTTTCCAGCGTCAGCAGCGGATTGCCCTTGGCGGGTTCCTGTGTAAACACATCACAAGCCGCCCCGGCAATCTTATTTTCCTTTAACGCATCAAAAAGGGCCTTTTCGTCAACCACTCCGCCCCGGGCCACATTCACCAGAAAAGTGCCTTTTTTCATCATGCCGAATTCCCGGGCGCCGACCATGTTCCGGGTGGCTTCGATCAAGGGAACGTGAATTGAAATAAAATCCGCTTTGGTGAATATTTCGTCAAGGGAGACATAAGTGGCGCCAACCGTCCGGGCGAACGCGTCATCCTTGACCACATCGTACACCAGCACCTTCATGTCAAACCCCTGGGCCCGTTTGGCCACCTTCTTTCCAATCTGTCCCACGCCGATAATCCCCAAGGTCTTTTGGTTGACCCCGGTACCGACGATCCGGGGCCATTCCCCCCCCTTCACCGACCGGTCGGCATAGGGTATTTTTCTGGCCAGCGCCAGAAACAGCCCCATGGTCATATCCGCCACGGCATCGCTGTTTGCGCCGGGGGCGCTGGTAACCACGATTCCATTCTTAGTGGCTGTGCCCATATCGATGTTGTCGACGCCGGCGCCGTGCTTGGCGATCACTTTCAGCTTTTTCCCGGCCTGGATGACGCGGCCGGTAATTTTTTCAACCCCCACCACCATCGCATCCGCTTCGGCAGCATATGCCGCCAAGTCATCTTCGCTTAGTTTTTTCCCCTGGGGAACCAACTCTACTTCGCAGCCGTGCTGTTGCAGGTATTCCACCGGTTCCATGGCATAATACCCGAATGTGGGCGACGTTGATACAAGCTTAAAAGACATGAAACCTCCTTAGATGGGATTTTTGATCAAATGTTTCCTTTCTTTATTTTTAAAAAAACGCTCTTTGGCTTTGAGCAGCATTTCATTTTTGAGGAAATAACACAAAAATATTCTAGTTGAAACTGTTTGTTAGTGGGTGTTACCAGAAAAAAAGGGCTTACAAGTTTGTGTTAACCTTGCAAACCCTTAAGATTATGCTGGAGGCGGCATCCGGATTTGAACCGGAGTATAACGGTTTTGCAGACCGCTGCCTTACCACTTGGCTATGCCGCCAAAAAAAATGGAGCGGGAAACGGGATTTGAACCCGCGACTTCGACCTTGGCAAGGTCGCACTCTACCACTGAGTTATTCCCGCTCTAAAGAGGTAACTTTTAATTACTCATTCGGTTTTTGTCAATAAAAAAATGCGGGTTATCCATTCATTCGTAAAAGTTTTCTAAACCGGATAAAATAATCCGCACCGGACCATACCGTAAATAAGAGCGCGCCCCATAGAAAAAAAAGTCCGACGGCATTCAGGTCCACGCCGAAATAGGGATAATGGAAGACAAGGGGAATAATGGCGGCAATCTGAAATCCGGTTTTATATTTTCCCAGCCAGGAGGCGGAAACATCCTCCTGATTTTCAGCTATGATATTGCGCAGTCCGGTTACGGCAATCTCGCGACCGATAATCACACAGACCACCCAAGCCGGAACCCACCCCAGGGCGGTCAGCATGATAAAGGTCGTGGAAACCAGCAGTTTGTCCGCCACAGGATCCATCACCCGGCCGAAGGTGGTGACAAGCCCCCTTTTTCTGGCCAGATAACCGTCCAGGTAATCGGTGATGGCGGCCGCACTGAATAAAATGGCCGCAATAAACGTGCAAATCCGGTTCGGAAACAGCAGCAGCATTACGATGGCCGGAATTACGGATATTCGATATATTATCAGCGTGTTGGGATGACTCAGTATTTTTTTCAGGTTTTCAGGGGACATTATTTCCGTTTCTCTGAATGTGCTTCTATGAATTTGTCCCGGCACCGGGTGCTGCAAAAAAACAGCTCCTGTCCCTCATTTGTAATCCGGATGCCGTTTCTTTTCGGAAAGTAAACCTCGCAAAAGGGATCCTTGACCATGACATCGTCTATTTCAGGAGTCGTCTGATCATATGTTGTCGCGGTTTTTGACGTGTTCAGGGATCCCATCCATGACTTCACCACGCGATACAGCAGATACAAAAGTCCCAGAAATATTAATAATCTCATTTTATTTGAATGATCCTTTGTTCGTTTTCCCCTAATGCATCCTGCAATGACCGCATGTCTTTTTTCAAAACCGGATGCAGCATGAGGGGATCTATATCACACATCGGCTGCAAGACAAAGCGCCTTTGGTGCATCCGCGGATGCGGTATCGTCAATTCGACGGACTCCATTATCAACCGGTCATACAGCAGGATATCCAGGTCGAGAATGCGGGGGCCGAAACGGATCGCTTCCTCTTTTCGTCCGACATCTTTTTCGATGGACTTTAGTTCCCTGAAAAGAACCGCCGGTTCGCTTCGGGTTTCGATTTTAACAACCGCGTTGACAAACCAGTCTTGATCGCTGTAGTCCACCGGTTCGGTCCGGTAAAAATGGGATTGGCCCTTTAAAATCGACCGTCCCCCTGCAGTCAGCGCGGCAATTCCCTTTCGGCAATTCCGGAGTTTATCTCCGATATTCGACCCGACCGATATAAATGCGACATGGTGCGGCATGCAGGGTTAAAATCCGATGGAGCGTATCCGTTCAATCGCTTCTTTCATTCTTTTCTGTCCCACCGTCAGGGCCATGCGCACGTACCCTTCCCCGGCAGCGCCAAAGCCATTGCCCGGTGTGCACACGACGCCCGCTTTCAAGAGAAGATGGCTGGTAAATTCCGACGAGGTATACCCCTTGGGAACCCCGATCCAGACATAAAATGTGGCCTTGGGCATTTCCACCGACAGGCCAAGGTCGATCAGGCCTTTCACCAGGATATCCCGACGGGCGGTATACTCCTTATTCATTTCCGCCACACAGCCCTGATCTCCTTCCAGAGCGGCGATGCCGGCAATCTGAACCGCCTGAAAAGCGCCGGAATCGATATTGCTTTTGACCTGCCCCAGGGCTTGTATGACTTCGCTGCGGCCGACGGCAAAACCCACCCGCCATCCGGTCATGTTGTAAGTTTTGGAAAGGGAATGAAATTCGATTCCGACTTCCCTGGCGCCGTCCGTTTCCAGAAAACTGATGGGCCGGAATCCGTCAAACGCCATTTCAGTATACGCAGCGTCATGACACACGATAATCTTGTGTTTTTCGGCATATGCGACCACCTCTTTGAAAAATTCAGCCGTTGCCACCGCTGCCGTGGGGTTGTTCGGATAGTTGATGAACATTATCTTGGCGTTGCGGGCGACTTCCTGGGGAATTGCGGACAGATCCGGCAGAAAATCATTTTGTTTTAACAAATCCATGAAGTAGGTCTTGCCCCCGGCAAACTGTACACCGATATGATAGACCGGATATCCCGGGCTGCTCGCAAGGGCCGTGTCCCCCGGATTGATAAACGCCAGGGGAATATGTGCGATCCCCTCCTTGGAGCCGATCAGGGTAACAACTTCTTTTTCATGATCCAGTGCCACGTTAAACCGTTTTTGATACCAGCGGGCAACGGCCGCATTGAAATCCCCCATTCCGCTATAGGAAGGATAGCGATGGTTGGCCGGATCGGCTGCGGCTTTATTCAACGCTGCAATGATATGCGGCGGCGTCGGCATGTCCGGATCGCCGACCCCCACGTCGATGATGTCAACGCCTTTTTTTCTGACTTCGTCCTTTTGTCTGTCAATTTCTTTAAACAGGTAGGGCGGCAGGCTTTTGAGTCGGTCGGATTTTTCGATTGTCAGCATAAGTCTAATGTCCCTCTCTAAATATATTATAGGTTCATGGCGTTACAATCCGTTTGGGCCCGTCGAAAGGATGCCGACCATAATTCCACGCATCCTCCCAAAGTTTTCCTTTGTAGATGATTCGGGCATCGCCTTCAAGAAAAATATCAAAAAAATGGCCGTTGTTTTCTTTAAAATAGATGCGAAGCGTTCCCCCGCTTTTGGTTTCAACGTCGATGGGGGACGGCTTTTTAAACTGGGCGGCAAGCACGACGGCGCAGGCAATGGCGCCGGTTCCGCATGCCAGGGTTTCATCTTCAACGCCGCGTTCATAGGTCCGCACGGCAGCGACGCCGTCCGGCCGCAGGCTGATAAAATTGACATTGGTCCCGGCCGGCTTGAATTTCTGATGATAACGAATCTCCCGGCCGATCTCCACCACCTGGGCTGAATCAATATCCCCCACCGGTATCACCACGTGCGGCACGCCGGTATTCACGCTGGAAAATGCCAAGGGACCGCTTGCCAGTTCAACCCCGTCGCTCAGTGTTAAATTGTCCGGATCGGGCATGCTGATCTTTACCCGCCGGTCTGAAACCGTCGCCGATACAATCCCCGCATCGGTTTCAAAGGACATGTCCGAACCGGTGATGCCATTGACGTAGGCAAATCGGGCCACGCACCTGGCGCCGTTGCCGCACATCTCGGCCAGGCTGCCGTCTGAATTAAAAAACTGCCATTTGAAGTCGGCAGCGTCCGATTTTTCCACCAGTATCAAACCGTCCCCGCCCGCCGACATCCTGCGGCAGCACACGTTCCGGACAAATGTTGCGATATTTTCGGCAGCGACTACCCCTTCCCGATTGTCAATGATGATAAAATCGTTTCCGCTGCCGCTCATTTTAAAAAAAGGAATTTTCGGCATAATACGCCTCTACAAGACCGTAGGGTCGGCCACCGCGCCGACCCATATCAATGGGTAAACTCAACCGTGTTGGAATCTTTGCCGATTGCCCCGCTATTAGAATATGCCGCCACTTTATAGATGTAGCGAAAACCACGCGCCAGGGTTTCCCGATATTCAAATGGATGAGGGGCTGCATCACCTGAACCCTTTTCCCGATAGGGGATTGCCGCCACCCGTTCAAAAAACACCGGACAGGTAGGGCAGGCCGAATCCGTCAGCCGTACTTTTGACCGAAAGACATAAAACCCGGCCGGTTCTGCAGCCTTCTTTGTCACAGGGTCCCAGGTCAGGCTGAGTGTGTCGACGCTGATGGTTTTGCTTAACCGGCCCACCGTAGCCGGCGCCTCTTCCGGGCCCGGCGGTCGCGGCGGGGCTTTTTTCCCGCAACCGACCCACACAAAACCGACCGCCAGCAGGATCAGAATATACGGCAGGATTTTTCTCTCTGTTTTTTGAAACATCAGATGGCGTCTTTCATCCTGTTCAGGTGCTTTTCTGCCTTGGAAATGGCTTTTTTGACGGCTGCAGTGGCGGTCCCGCCCGCAGATGTGCGTCGGTCAATCATCCGTTCCGTGGCCAGAACCTGATAAATATCTTTCTTAATCAGCGACGAGAATTTCTTGAGTTCCTCCAGGGATAAATCATGCAGTTCCTTGCCCGTTGAGAGCGCATAAGCCACGGCTTTGCCGACCGTGTCGTGCGCCTGCCGGAAAGACATCCCCTGCCCCACCAGATAATCGGCCAGATCCGTTGCATTCAAATAGCCGGTGCGAGTCGCCCGGAGCATGGTCTCCTTTTTAAATCGGAGCCGCGGCAGCATCCTGATATAAACCTGGATACAGGCTTTGAGGGTGTCCAGCGCATCAAAGAGGGACGCTTTATCCTCCTGCATGTCACGATTATAAGCCAGCGGGAGCCCCTTCATGACCGTAAGCATGGCCATCAGATCGCCAAAAATCCGGCCGGCTTTTCCCCTGACCAGTTCCGGTACATCCGGGTTTTTCTTCTGGGGCATGATGCTGCTGCCGGTGGCAAAAGCGTCCGGAATTTCCACAAAGCCAAACTCGGAAGAAGACCACAAAACCAGTTCTTCCGAAATGCGGCTGAAATGAACCATACAGATGCTGGCGCAGGAAAGAAACTCTAAAATAAAATCCCGGTCTGACACGGTATCCATGCTGTTAGCCGACACAGCCGGAAAATCCAGAAGCTTGGCGGTGTATTCCCTGTCAATGGGGTAGGTGGTGCCGGCCAGGGCCGCGCTTCCCAGGGGCATGACATTGATCCGTTTGTAGCAGTCCTGAAATCTTTCCACATCCCGGGAAAACATTTCATGGTAAGCCATGAGATGATGCGACAACAAGACCGGCTGGGCCCGCTGCAGATGCGTGTATCCCGGCATTACCATCTCCAGGTGAGACTTTGCCAGGGACACAATTTCCTTGCTCAATTGAAACAGAAGCTTGATGACGGCGGTGGTTTCATCCCGCAGGTACATCCGCACATCCAGAGCCACCTGATCATTGCGGCTTCTGGCGGTATGAAGCTTCTGGGCCACCCGCCCAATGTTTTGTGCCAGTCGCGCCTCGATATGCATGTGGATATCTTCAAGGCTGTCGTCAAAATGAAAAACGCCCCGCTCGATCTCTTTCAGAACCTCACGCAGCCCTTCCACCAATTCTGCTGATTCCGCTTCGGTAATGATGGCTGCCTTGGCGAGCATCTTGCAGTGGGCGATGCTCCCTTCCACATCATAGGCATAAAGCCGTTTGTCGACATCGATTGAAGAGGTAAAGGCCTCAACGACCCTGTCCGTCTTTTCTGAAAACCTCCCGTCCCAAGGCTTTTGAGACATGCTTGACTCCTTACGCCATTTAAGATGAATTCACTTTTTTATTAAAATCCCCCCTCCAAAAAACAGACTATATGCGTCCTAACCCTCCTCCCCCCTTTTCAAAGAGGGGAACGGGGGGATTTCCTTAGAGGAAGTACATCTAACTCCGACAAACCCTTTCCGGAGCATCAACTAAAATGGAAATGATTCGCAATTTAAAACAATGGCCCCTGTTTGCGATCACTTGGTGTTCAACAGGTTCTGTATGCGCAGCCTCAACGCGTTAAGCCGGATAAAGCCGGTGGCATCCTTCTGGCTGTAGACCTGGTCGCCTTCAAAGGTGGCATAGGCCTCGCTGTACAGGGACCGGTCCGATTTTCGCCCCAGAACCCGGCAGTTTCCCTTGTAAAGTTCCAGCCGCGCCACGCCGCTGACATTCTGCTGGGTTTCATCGATCATGCCCTGGAGGAGCCTCATCTCAGGCGAAAACCAGAACCCGTAATAGACCAGCTCCGCGTATTTGGGTATCAGCGAATCCCGCAGATGCGCAACTTCGCGATCCAGGGTAATGGATTCGACGGCCATGTGCGCGGCCCGTAAAATGGTCCCTCCCGGCGTTTCGTAAACCCCCCGGGATTTCATCCCCACAAAGCGGTTTTCGACAATGTCGGCCCTTCCGATGCCGTGGCGTCCGCCCAGCCGGTTCAGCGTCTTAAGGAGGTTTGCCGGCGACAAGTTCTCGCCGTTGACGGCGATGGGATCGCCCTGTTTGAATTCAATTTCGATGATCTCCGGCGTGTCCGGCGCCCTCTGGGGCGATACCGTCAGGAGGAACATGTCTTCGGGCGGCGCCGCCCACGGATCTTCCAGGATGCCTCCTTCGAAACTGATGTGGAGCAGGTTGCGGTCGCTGCTGTAGGGCTTTGCCGGTGTGGTGGGCACATCAATCCCGTGCTTTTCTGCAAACGCCATCAACGCGGTCCGGGAGGTGAGATCCCATTCCCGCCAGGGCGCGATAATCTTTATCTGGGGATCCAAAGAGAGATAGCTGAGTTCGAACCGGACCTGATCATTCCCCTTGCCGGTGGCGCCGTGGCTGACGGCATCGGCCGCTTCAATTTTTGCGATTTCCATCTGACGTTTGGCGATCAACGGACGGGCCAGAGAGGTTCCCAGAAGATATTGGCCTTCATAGATGGCATTGGCCCGGAAAGCCGGAAACACATAATCTTTCACAAAGGTCTCTTTTAAATCGTCAATATAGACCTTTGACGCCCCGGTCTTGACGGCCTTGGGTTTGATGCTGTCCAGCTCCTCTTCCTGCCCCAGATCCGCCGAAAAGGCAATCACCTCGCACTGATAGGTCTCAATCAGCCATTTTAGAATGACCGACGTATCCAGCCCGCCGGAATAGGCCAGTACCACTTTCTTTATTTTATCCGACACCTTCGGTCTCCTTTACGTTTTTTACATGATTCAGATGTTAAACCCTGTTGCTGCAACTGCAGGGTAAATATCGTGGTTTATAAGTAACCTACGGATAAGTGTCAAGTTAAAACCCCACACAATAGGCTGTCCTACAACCTTTAATTCCTCTCCCCCTTGTGGGGAGAGGTTAGGTGAGGAGGTGGAATAAATTCTGTTATTTACACCCTCACCCCGACCCTCTCCCAAGATGGGAGAGGGAGTTATCGGACAGGCTCATTAAAGGAATAAACTTTTTGGGATTTTGGATTTTGGTCATTGAAATTTATTTGTTATTTGGAATTTCCACAAAATCAACCACTCTGAGAAATAACATACGTATTTTAAAGGAAAATCTAAATCGTATTCTTTTCAGAATTTCTATTTCCACAAGAGTCGTCAAAAATGACTTTATCAAAATGCAGTCTTTCTATTCTATCCGGCGAATATCCCAGATCCTCCAGGACAGCAGCGGTATCCTGCCCCAAAATCGGCGGCGGGCTTTGGACAACGGCCGGCGTCCCCTTAAATTTGATGGGCACACCGATGCCCTTTATATTTCCGCAGCAAGGATGCGGCTGGGTGATGAACATTTCCCGCTGCTGCAGATGGGGGTCTTTTTCAATTTCATCAAGACCCAACACCGGCGTCAGACAGATATCCCGCCGGGCCGATTCCTGAACCCACTCGTCCCTTGGCCGGGTTTGAAACAGACTCCCAACGTCCTTTTTTAATTGACGGCATTCTGCGCCCATGGCGTAAATTTTATCTTTCCAAAGGGGCTTTTCCACCCAGTCGCAAAACTTCTCCCAGAACTTGGGCTCCAGTGCGGCCAGGGCCACAAATTTTCCATCGCTGCAGCGATAGGTGCCATAAGAGGCCAGGCCCCCCGACAGCGGCAGACGCTCATCCTTTAGTGCTTCCGGCGCCGCCCAATATTGCGCCATCTGCAGCGTCATCAGCGGCAAGACGCCGTCCAGCATGGAAAGATCGACCTGCTGTCCTTTTCCGGAGCGCCCCCGGGCAAACAAGGCTGACAGACAGGCAATCACCAGCATGTAGGCGCCCCCGGCCACATCGGCCATTTGCGGTCCGGGGAGGGTCGGCTCTAAGTCGTCCGACAGGGTCAGCCCCAGAATACCGGCATACCCGATGTAGTTTAAATCGTGCCCGGCATGATCGGCATATGGCCCCTGCTGGCCGTACCCGGTCAGGGAAACATAAATGATTTTCGGATTTTTTTTACAGGCCTGCCCATACCCCAGCCCCATGCCCGCCATCACCCCGGGTCGAAACTGTTCCACAACCACATCGGCCGTTTTGACCAGGTCATAAAAGATCTTTTTTCCTTCTTCTTCTCGACAACTCAATGCCAGGCTTTTTTTGGAGCGATTGAACGCGAGATAGGCGGCGGATTCCGTCTTGATAAACGGCGGGAAATTGCGCACATAATCCGGCTGGGCAGGGTCTTCAATTTTAATCACCTCGGCGCCCATGTCGGCCAGCAGCATGGTCCCCAGCGGTCCGGGATACAGACGGCTAAAATCCAGCACGCGTATCCCCTGAAGCGGTCCCCCGGCTTTGTTGTTAACCTCTTTTTCAATCATGCCGATCTCCGTTATTATCGGTCGGCGCGGTGCCGGCCCTACGGTCGAATTTTTGATTATTAATTGTAGGGCGGGCCACCGCGCCCGCCGGTTTGGGGTAATGTGCCGACCGTCTTCTTTCCGGTCGGCACGGTGGCCGACCCTACGGTCTAATTTATAGATTATTATTTGTAGGGCGGGCCGCCGTGCCCGCCGGTTTGGGGTAATATGCCGGCCGTCCTTCTTTCCGATCGGCACGGTGGCCTACCCTAGGGTCGGGAATATGTTCATAAACACATTTACAGCAACGCACAACCCGCCTTATTCCGGGTAAAACCGCCGATTATGTTTCTGCATGTCCACCAGCATCTGCGCCGGAGCAAACCGGGGCCCATACGTTTCTTCCAGGCCTTTGAGTTTGGCAACCACATTTCCGATCCCGATGGTATCCATGTTTCGAAAAGGTCCACCCAAAAACGGCGGAAACCCCAGGCCCAACACCGCGCCCAGGTCTCCGTCATGGGGGGATACAAGTATCCCTTCCTCCAGAGCGCGGGCAGCTTCATTGGTCATGACAAAGGCCAGGCGGTCCTGAATCACAGCCGGGACAATTGTTTTCCGGGAGGACCCTCCGAAAAACTCATAAATCTTCGGGTTGACCTGTTTTTTCTTTTTCCGGCCGATCCATTTGAAGGCCGGTTTCTCATAGCGGTAGAATCCTGTTTTGTTTTTGCGGCCTTTAAATCCGGCCGCGTTCAGCCGGATCATGGTGTCGCTGTAGGACATACCCCGGCTCAGGAACATCTCTCCCAGAACGCCGCCGGACACATGCGCCCCCACATCGATGCCCACCTCGTCCAATAGCGTCAACGGTCCCACCGGAAAGCCATAGCGTTTCATGTCGCGATCAACCTGGTGGATTTCGGCGCCTTCCTCCAGGATCAGAAGCGCTTCATGGAGCAGGGGCGCCAGAATGCGGGTCGTATAAAATCCGGGACCGTCTTTGACCACAATCACGGTCTTGCCTTGCCGGATGCCCACCTCGACCGCAGTGGCCGTTACCCAGTCGGCGGTATCTGCGGTCTCGATGATTTCCAGGAGGGGCATACGCGGGACCGGAGAAAAATAATGCATGCCCACAACCTGCTGCGGCCGCCGGGCATTCTTAGCGATTTCCTTTATGGGCAGGGACGAGGTGTTGCTGGCAAATATACAGTTTTCAGAAACTGCCGCCTCCACTTGGGCCAAAATCTCCTGCTTTAATTTCAGGTCTTCAAACACCGCTTCAACCACCAGTTCCGCCGCCCCGAACCCCTTGTAATCGGTTCTGCCGTGGATGCGGCTGAAGATTTGATCCCGAACGAAGGGGGACAGGGCGCCCCTTTTAACCTTGCCGGAAAACTCATCCCAGACGGTTTTCTCGCCCTTTCCCACAGCCTCATGGCTGACATCCTTCAGCAGAACCTTCATCCCCGCTGCGGCACTGACACTGGCAATGCCTGCCCCCATGAAGCCGGCCCCCAGAACAGCAACAGTCTGAACAGGTCGCACCTTTTCCCTGGCCGGGTTTTTTTTCTTGCTGTTCATATTAAAAAAAAGATGAATCAACTGCCGGCTTTGGGGGCTTAGCACCAGGCTGTCGAATTTTTCTTCTTCAGCCGCCATGCCGGCCGAAAGCCCTTTTTCCATACCGGCTTCAACACATTCAATAATCCGAAGGGGTGCCGGGTAATTTCCCATGGTTTGCCGCATCACCATTTCCCTGGCTTTTTTGTAAATGATTTTCCGCGTCAGGGGGGTTCCTTCAAGAATCTTTTCCACCAGGGAAAGGCGGCGCTTGCGTTTGAGGGGTTTTTCACAAAAATCCATGACCATCTTTTTGGCCGCTTCTAACAGCCCATAGGGATGGACCAGATAATCCACCAGCCCCATTCTTTTGGCCTGTTTGGGATAAATATTTTTGCCCGTCAACATGAGGCCCAATCCCCGCTGCAGGCCCACCAGGCGCGGCAGGCGCTGGGTGCCCCCGCCGCCGGGTAAAAGCCCCAGCTTGACTTCCGGCTGTCCCAGGACCGTGCAGGGATCATCGCTGGCAATCCGGGCGGTGCAGGCCAGGGCCACCTCCAGGCCGCCTCCCAGGCAGGCCCCGTGAATCGCGGCCACCACCGGTTTGGCTGAACCAGCCAGTTGGTTCAACAGACCGTGCCCTTTGCGACTCAATGCCGCGGCTTCGCCCGGTGATTGCATCGTTAAAAACCGGTCGATATCCGCCCCCGCAATAAAGTTATCCGATTTTTTGCTGATCAGGACCGCCCCTTTTACCTGGGGGTCTTCCGTGAGCGTTTTCATTGCCGCACTGAATTCATCCAGCAGTTCAATGGATATCTTGTTGACCCTTTCACCCGGCTGATCCAGCCATATGATCGCAATCCCGTCTTGTTTTTCGATCCGGATACTTGTCATGATATGATTTCCTCCCCAAAAGGATTTATAAAAACTCAAATCCTGACCCTGAGAACCAGGTTTTCTATCCTGACATAAAAACTCAACATCTTTCCAATATCATCGCATTGCCGTGGGCTCCGGCTGCGCAGGACGCGATTAACGCAAACTGTCCGTCCTCTCGCAAGAGCCGGTTGGCCGCCGTGGTGATCAGGCGGGCGCCGGTAGCCCCAAAGGGATGCCCCAGGGACAATGAGCCACCCAGGGTATTGAACTTTTCCATTGGAACCTCACCGATCTTTGACTCTTTCCCCAGCTTCTCCCGGGCAAATTGTTTGGAATCCAGGCATTTCAGGTTGGCCAGGACCTGGCCGGCAAAGGCTTCGTGAAATTCAAACACATCCATATCCGTCAATTTCATCCCGGCCCGGTCCAGCACTTTGGGGATGGCATAGGCAGGCCCCAGCAGCAGCTCCTCGCCGGGGTCCTGGGCGCTGTAGGCAAACGCGTGAATAAAAGCCTTGGGTTTGAATCCCATTGCAACGGCAGCGTCTTCGGCCATGATTAAAACAGCGGCGGCGCCGTCGGATAAAAACGAAGCGTTTCCGGCGGTCACTGTGCCGAAGGGTTTGACAAATGCCGGTGACAGGGTTTGCATCTTGTCAAGAGAGGTGTCTCCCCGAATGCCGTTGTCCTGATCTATGGGGCTGAAATGCGGCGGTACCCGCACCGGTTCTATTTCTTCCGCCAGCAGGCCTTCACGGGTTGCCCGGGCCGCCGCCAAATGGGACCTCACCGCAAAGGCATCCTGCTCCTTGCGGGTAACCCCCAGACGCGCAGCCAGGCGGTCGCAATCCAGCCCCATGGTCCGGCCGGTTGAAAACTCGGTCACCGACGGGATTTCCGGCAAAACATCCGAAAAACGCAAGCCTTTAAAGAGCTTCCAGTAATCATAAAAATGCCTGTATTTCCGGGACTCCACCAGCTTGTTGCGAAAGCGCTTGCGATACCGGATGGGTATATCGGAGCAGCTCTCCGTTCCGCCGGCAACAATGATGTCGGCCTGCCCGGTCCGGATCAGATTCACCCCGGTGGTGACGGCCAGGTTGGCGGAAATGCAGGCAAGGGTTACCGTACTGGCGGGAACCGCGTGGGGGATCCCGGCCCCCAGGGCCGATTCCCGGGCCACATTGCTGGTGGCCATGTTTGATATCACGGTTCCCATGATAACCTGATCGATTTTTCCGGCAGGCAACTGGGTGCGGTCGAGCAGCGCTTTCAGGGCCAGGCGGCCCAGGTCATACGAGGTCAGATCATGATATCCGGTTCCGGATCGCAGGAAAGGAATTCGGCAGCCGTCGATCAGAACGATTCTTCTGCCATTGTTCGAATCTGTTTTCATCTTCTCCCCCAATCTTGATAAACACCGGTTTCAGACAGAAAACACTTAAACGAATTCGATTTAGAGCAAAAGAAATTCGTTTCAATAAAATTTAAGATTATAAATTTTGGTGCAAAATAAAATATGAATGATTTGACTATATTATGGCTTAAACAGATAATCAAAAGAAAAATTAACAACCACCCCTAAAAGGGTCCACAATGTTGTATTTTCTGTCTCTCACAGAGATCGCTGAGTACACAGAGAGTTAAGATTTTTGCATACACGGATCCAGCTATCATCATAAAGATGACCCCGAAAGGGCTGATGGTTGATCTGATTCGCCCTCTCAGCGAATCAGATCA
>JARGFK010000096.1 GCA_029211065.1 Desulfobacterales bacterium | reverse complement strand
AATTTAGGGCAGTAATATTT
Organism: Desulfobacterales bacterium; assembly: GCA_029211065.1. Taxonomy (NCBI): domain Bacteria; kingdom Pseudomonadati; phylum Thermodesulfobacteriota; class Desulfobacteria; order Desulfobacterales; species Desulfobacterales bacterium. The sequence goes on along the minus strand of JARGFK010000096.1, from coordinate 18,261 downwards.
TGTTTGATTCCACTCAGGCAGTTGTTTTAAATTCACAATAAATTGTCGCCTGATCAAATCGGTTTGTTCATCTTGCAATGGTCCTAAAAATAAAATGTCTTCTAAAATAATACATGCCCCAGTCCTAAGGGTGCTTAAGCCTGCATATGTCTTCCACACAACTCGACCATCTGCCTTTTTGTTGATTTCATATCGTTGAAGCCTGAAATTAAAATTCTCACCTGATATCACGGAGAAGGAATCATTCGAATCGCCACCGGTGCTATCTGAAAAAGCTATGGTTTCCTCCTCAGATCCTTGGTCGAACACCCATAATCGCATTTCTTTTCGTGAAACTTTTTTGCCGGTTTTACAGTGGAATATTTCGATATTTTCACAATAGTATTTCGTCTTCATCCAGTCAGGGAATGATTTAAGATGATCAATGAACTCCGACTTTAAAAACCCATTGTGATGGCTTTCAGCCGTTCCGATGAAAAGGATCGCGCCTTTCCTAAAGCACCGTCCTTCTTGGAACTTACCTAACCCAAAATGAGCTTCCCAACTCAATTCACCGGTATCGGATTCAATGATTTTGTACTCACCCAATTTGTAAAAATTTTCTTTCATTTCAATTGGTTCAATAGTTCATTTTTTCATTGCACTTTACAGTATTATTTTATGCACCTCGAATAAAGCGATGCTGATGATGCCAGCAAAAACAGATCCATATTCTGTATTGTTACTGGCAGATATGTTTAGGAAATCAACAGAGCAGGGATAGTTTTTTTAAGTAAATCGGTATAGATGGGGCTATTTCGCAGGCATAAAATGAGTCTAAAGGTTTAAGGATATGATAGTCGGAAGGGTAACCGACAAGAGCAGAAAGGATGAACTGGCTTTCGAGGATTTTAATATTAGGTGTCCGGGTTACAGATTTGGCTACTTTAAGATTTTGGCCCTTTTCCAAATCGCAGCCTTTACATAGATTGTCTGGACAACGCTTATGAAAAGGGAAATTCACCTTTGTTTTTGGTTTAGGGTGAAGACCATGCAAACAGGCCTGTCCGCAGAAACAGGCATCGGCTATCACACCGTTTGCGAAAATACCTAAGGTAAGAAACAGAATAAGTAGTATTTGGAATATTCTTAGGTTTCCCAATAGCGTCCTACCTCCATATAGCTACTTTTTAACTTACAGCCGTTTATTCCGACAACTTTACATCAAAGATACTTGCATTATTGAGAAGTCTTATCACCGTATAGGATACAAAAGATAGTCTTTAAAAATTATGTTTCGGCAGAAATAGGCGTTACGTAAAACTAAACCCCACTTCTGAAAATCCGAGAAATGGGGTTTCGATTCAATTCATAGCTCCACCTTTTTATATTAGGGCGGTTCAGAGCACAAGATTTAGTTCACGGTTTGTGAACATCAGCAACGCGCTTGTCCTTGAGGATGTGGTTGGATATCACCACCCGCTGAATCTCGGAAGTCCCTTCGTAGATGGTGAAGACCCGGGCGTCGCGGTAAAACCGTTCAACCGCGTAGTCCTTGATAAAACCATAACCCCCGTGGATTTGAAGCGCCTGGGCGGTCACCCGGTTGACCGCTTCGGAAGCGAAGAGCTTGGCCATGGAAGCCTGGGCGGTATAGTTTTTGCCGGTGTCTTTCAGGGCGGCGGCGGACAGCATCAGTTGCCGGGCGGCTTCGATTTCGGTGGCCATGTCTGCGATCATCCAGCGCAGACCCTGAAATTTTGAAATCGACTGACCGAACTGGGTTCTGTCCTTGGCGTACTTGACGGCGGCATCCAGCGCAGCTTGACCCACCCCGACCGATTGGGCGGCGATGCCGATTCGGCCGCCGTCCAGGGCCGTCATGGCGATTCTAAAGCCGTCTCCTTCGGCGCTTAACAGATTTTCCGCCGGGATGCGGCAATCTTCAAAAACCAGATCCACGGTATCGGATGCGCACAATCCCATTTTATCTTCGACGTTTCCCACCATCAGACCGGGGGTGCCCTGTTCGACAATAAAGGCGCTGATGCCTTTATGCCGCTGGGCCTCATCGGTTTTGGCCGTTACAATAATAAGGCCGGCATTTTTTCCGGTGGTGATGAAACGCTTGGTTCCGTTTAAGATATAGGTGTTTTTATCGCGAACCGCGAGAGTCGACTGGGCGGCCGGGTTGGAACCGGCATGGGGCTCCGTCATGGCAAAGGCGCCGATCTTTTCGCCCGACGCCAGCATTTTTAAAAACCGTTTTTTCTGGCCGGTGTTGCCGTAGCGGACCAGGCTCTCACAAACAATGGAATTGTGAACGGACATGACCACGGCGGTTGAAGCGCAGGAATAGGCAATTTCAGACAGCGCCAGCACATAGCTGACCGTATCGGTGCCTTCACCGCCGTATTCCGCCGGAACCATCATTCCCATAAGCCCAAGCTGTGTCATCTTTCTCAGATTGTCGGCCGGAAATTCTTTGGTTCGGTCGCGTTCCATGGCGGTGGGAAGAATCACCTTACGGGAAAACTCCCGGACCATGGCCTGGATCATGAGCTGTTCGTCGTTGAGTTGAAAGGTCATGTTTCCTCCGGAGCCGATTGGAGCGAGGCTCATTGAAAGGGGTCCGGGGTTCGAGGGTTTAAGGGATTAAAAAGTTCACGGTTCAGGGTTCAAAGGTTCCCGGTTCATAGTTCACCATTCACCATTAACAATTAATAGTTCACGGTTAAGAGGTTAAACGTCTTAAGTGTTTTAAGCTTTTCTACTTTTCCTGACTTCTGACTTCTGACTTCCGTCGTCTCACCCCTTGTCCCCTGGAATCCTTCATTGTTACGGTCCATATATAACCACCAGCAGCACGGCCTGTTTGTCGCTGATGTTCCGCAACTGGTGCCGGATGCCCGAATTGAAATGGAGCGAATCTCCCTCTGCCAGGACATTTTTATGCTCCCCCACCGCCACTTCCACCTTACCCGTCAGCACATACACAAACTCCTCGCCCTCGTGCTGGTAACCGACGCCTTTATGATCCTGCAGCGGGTCAATCGTGACACGAAACGCTTTCAGATGCTTATTCTCAGCCCCAGGCGTCAGGGTCGTATAAGCATAACTTTCGGTCCGCTTGGCATAGGCCTTGATGCGGCTTTTCAATTTGGATTCCTGCTCTTTCAGGAAAAAACCGGAGTCGATCTCCAGCGCCCTTGAGATCTGCAGCAAGGTTCCCACCGGCGGCATCTGCCGGCCGGCTTCGATTGCTTTTAAGTACTCGATGGAACAGCCGGTTTCGTTGGCTATGCGGTCAAGGGGAATCTTTTTTTCAAGCCGTACCTTTTTTATCTTTTTGCCCACCGGGGACAGGGCTGTTGACTTTTTCCGCGGCATAAGGCCTCCTAATATTCATAAAATCCGCGTTTGGTCTTGCGGCCCAGCCAGCCTGCCTCAACGTATTTCCGCAAGAGCGGGCAGGGGCGGTATTTGGAGTCGCAGAATCCGGCATACATCGTTTCCATGATGGCCAGGCAGGTGTCCAGGCCGATCAGGTCTGCCAGCGCCAGGGGCCCCATGGGATGATTCATCCCCAGCTTCATGACCGTATCGATATTTTCCCGGGAGCCGACGCCGTGATACAGACAGTAGACCGCTTCATTGATCATCGGCATCAGAATGCGGTTGGCGATAAAGCCGGGAAAATCATTGGCTTCCGCCGGGGTCTTGCCGAACGCAAGCGCCAGGTCCCAGGTTGTCTGAAAGGTTTCATCCGAAGTCGCCAGTCCCCTGATGACCTCCACCAGTTTCATGACCGGCACCGGATTCATAAAATGCATCCCGATGACTTTTTCGGGCCTTTGGGTCTGGGCGGCGATTCTTCCGATGGGAATCGATGAGGTGTTGGTGGAAAGAATGACATGGGCGGCACAGATTTCATCCACGTCCTTGAAAAGTTGAAACTTGATCTTTTCGTTTTCCGTTGCCGCTTCCACCACAAAGTCGGCAGCGGCCATGTCTTTTAATGCCGTACTGGTTTTGATGCGACCGAGTATTGCGTTTTTAACCGCATCGCTCAACTTGCCTTTTTCGACGCTGCGGGCCAGGTTTTTGGAGATGGTATTCAAACCGCGTTCAACAAATTCCGTATTGATGTCATTCATGATGACATTGAGCCCGCTCGCAGCGGCGACCTGGGCGATGCCGTTTCCCATCTGACCTGAACCGATCACTCCGAATGTTTTAACTGCCATTTGATTTTTACCTCCGCATGATGTAATAATTTTCAGTGACAAGTTATCAGTGACAAGTGACGAGTAACGAGTAACCAGTGATAGGCGAAAAACTAGACCGGCTCGCTTTTACTTGTCACTCGTCACTTATGGCTATCTTTTCACCACCATGGCAACAGCTTCCCCGCCTCCCAGGCACAGCGATGCCAGGCCGATCTTTTTATCCTGCCGGATCATTTCATGGAGCAGGGTAACCAATACCCGGCAGCCGCTGGCGCCGATGGGATGGCCCAGAGCGACACTGCCGCCATTTACATTTACCTTGGCGGGATCTAATTTGAGTTCCCGCAGGACCGCCAGCGTGGACCCGCTGAAAGCCTCGTTGATTTCATATAAATCCACATCTTTTCCTGAAATGCCTTCTTTTGCCAAACATTTGGGTATGGCCCAGATAGGCGCCACCAGGACATATTTCATGTCGATCCCATAAGACGCCTGGGCGCCGATGGTCGCCAGAACCCGGCAGCCCAGTTGGGCCGCTTTGTCTTTGGACATGACCACCACGGCTGCGGCGCCGTCGCTGATTACCGAAGCGTTGCCGGCCGTGGTAACCCCGCCTTTTTTAAAGGCCGGCGACATCGCAGCCATGAGTTCATCGTTTGTTTCCCGGGGGCATTCATCCTGGCTGAATATAACCGGATTGCCTTTGCGCTGGGGAATCTCCACCGGTACGATTTCATCATTAAATCTGCCGGAAGCGACTGCGTCCAGGGTGCGCCGGTAGGACTCCACTGCATATCGGTCCTGGTCTTCCCGGCTGATGCGGTACTTTTCAGAACAGAGTTCATTCGAAATGCCCATATGAAAATCGTTGACAATATCCCACAGTCCGTCCCGAATCATGTGATCCTGAAGCGTGCCCGGACCCATGCGGTATCCGAAACGGGCTTTTTCGAGAAAATAGGGGGCCATACTCATGTTTTCCATGCCGCCGGCCACCACCACATCGGCATCCCCGAGTTGGACGGCCTGGGCAGCCAGCATAACCGCCTTCAAGGCCGAGCCGCACACCTTGTTGACGGTGATGCATTCAGTCTCCCATGGCATATCTGCCAGAACGGCGGCCTGTTTGGCCGGGTTCTGGCCGTAGCCGCAGGGGAGCACCAGGCCCATAATGACTTCATTCACGTTTTCCTTTTTGATGCCGGCTCGCTTGACCGCCTCGGCAATCACGAGGGCCCCGAGTTTGGTCGCACCCAGATTGCCCAAGGACCCGTTAAAGTTTCCCAAAGGTGTTCGAACCGCACTGACAATCACAGCTTCTTTCATTGAATCGTCTCCTTCCAATAATTTTGTCCGTAGTCAGTTGTCCGAGGTCAGTAGAAGGATGAAAATCTATATTATTTCCATGGACTCGTAACCGGCAACGGACAACGGACAACAGTCAAATCGATTTTTCGCCAAAATGAACTTAAAGTAAATAGAAAAAAGGTTAAATGGTAAAAAAAGATTACATATTGCGGCGGTACTTGCCGCCGACCCGATACAGCGCCTCGGTGATTTGACCCAGCGAGCAGACCCGGACCGTCTCCATGAGCTCGCTAAAAATGTTCTCTTCGGCCAGGGCTACTTGTTGCAGCCGCGCCAGGGCTTTAGCGGCCTTTTTTTCATGGCGCTTTTTAAACTCGGACAGCCGGCGCAGTTGCGATTTTTTTTCAGCTTCGGTCGCCCGGGCCAGATCGACGCTTTCAGCCCATTCATCCAGATTGGCATCCGGGTCGCGGAAGGTGTTGACGCCGATGATGGGCAGTTTGCCGGTGTGCTTTAAATACTCGTAATAAAGGGATTCTTCCTGAATCTTGCTGCGCTGATAGCCGGTTTCCATGGCGCCCAGGACCCCGCCGCGCTCTGAAATTCTGTCAAATTCCATCAAGACGGCTTCTTCCACCAGATTTGTGAGTTCCTCGACAATAAAGCTGCCCTGGTTCATGTTTTCGATTTTGGCCAGGCCCCACTCACGATTAATGATCAGCTGGATCGCCAGCGCCCGCCGGACCGATTCTCTGCTGGGCGTGGTGATGGCTTCGTCGAAGGCGTTGGTGTGCAGGCTGTTGCAGTTGTCATAAATCGCGCACAGGGCCTGCAGGGCCGTACGGATGTCGTTAAACTGAATGTCCTGGCTGTGCAGGGATCGGCCGGAGGTCTGGATATGATATTTCAACATTTGCGATCGGGCGGAGCCGCCGTATTTAGCGGCCATGGCGATGGCCCAGATGCGGCGCGCCACCCGTCCGATCACGGTATATTCCGGGTCCATGCCGTTTGAAAAGAAAAAGGAGAGGTTGGGTGCGAAACTGTCAATGGGCATCCCCCGGGAAAGGTAATACTCGACGTAGGTAAATCCATTGGCCAGCGTTAAGGCCAGCTGCGTAATGGGGTTGGCGCCGGCTTCGGCAATATGGTAGCCGGATATGGACACAGAGTAAAAATTGCGGACATTGTTGCGGATGAAGTAGTCCTGGACATCTCCCATCATCTTCAGGGCGAAGTCGATGGAAAAAATACAGGTATTCTGACCCTGATCCTCCTTGAGAATATCCGCTTGAACGGTCCCGCGCACATTGGTCAACACCGCCGTCCGGATCTTTTGATACGTTTTTTTGGACGGCGCCTTGCCGGTCTCAACCGTGTATTTGTCCACCTGTTGATCGATGGCGGTATTCAGAAACATGGCCAGAAGTATCGGGGCAGGACCGTTGATTGTCATGGAGACGGAAGTGTTGGGCGCCGACAGGTCGAACCCGTCATACAGGATCTTCATGTCATCCAGGCTGCAGATGCTGACGCCGGAAGTGCCGATCTTGCCATAAATGTCCGGACGCTTGTCCGGGTCCTGCCCGTACAAGGTGACGGAATCAAACGCGGTGGACAGACGCTTGGCTTCGGATTCGGCCGAGAGCAGCTTGAAGCGCCGATTGGTCCTGGCCGGGTTGCCTTCGCCGGCAAACATGCGGGTAGGCTCTTCGTCCATCCGTTTCAATGGAAAAACACCGGCGGTATAAGGAAATCGTCCGGGTACGTTTTCTTCACGGAGCCATTCGAAAATTTTGCCCGGGTCTGTATAACCGGGCAAAATGATTTTGGGTATCCTTAGATGGGCCAGGGACTCCGTAAACAGCGGGACACGGGTTTCACGGTCCCGGACCTGATATGTCAATTCCGCCTTTGAGTAGGTTTCTTTGATATCCTCCCAATCTTGAGTCAGCCGGCGGGTTTCTTCCGCCAAGGCCTCTTCCGCCTTTGCCACCTCCTTTTTAAGACGTGCGAAAATTTCTGCCGAACCGTCTTGGCCGACGGCGCCGGCAGCCTCGCGCAGGTGCCAGGCCTTGCGAATGGCAGCCGCCTGGGTGTGGGTTTGCAAGTGATAGTTTCTGACGATTTCGGATATTTCCGAGAGATAACGGGTCCGCTGGGTCGGGATAATGATGGTTTTGGAGGTAGATGTTTTCAGGTCGGGCTCGGGCAGACCGGATTGAAAGGTCATACCGGTCTTGGCCGCAATGCTATCCAGGATCGCATGGTATAAAGCGGTCACGCCGTCATCATTAAATTTTGAGGCGATGGTGCCGAAAACCGGCATATCTTCAAGGGGCGCTTCCCAGAGATGCCGGTTGCGCTGGACCTGTTTGCGAACATCTCTAAGGGCGTCTTCCCCCCCGAGTTTCTCGAATTTGTTTACCACGACCAGTTCGGCGTAATCGAGCATGTCGATTTTTTCCAGCTGCGATGCAGCTCCGAACTCACTCGTCATCACATAAATCGGCACATCCGAGAGCGCGGTAATATTTGAATCGCCTTGTCCGATGCCCGCGGTTTCAACGATGATCAAATCAAAACCGGCCGCTTTCACCACATGAATTGCATCTCCCAGGGCTACAGGGACTTCTGTGTTGGATTGACGGGTTGCCAGCGAGCGCATATAAACGCTTCCGTCGCCGATGCTGTTCATGCGGATGCGGTCGCCCAGCAGGGCTCCGCCGGTTTTTCGTCGGGAGGGATCACAGCTCAAAACGGCGATGTGGATATTCTTGTTGTCGTGCAGGAGCCGCAAAATGATCTCATCCGTCAACGATGATTTGCCGGAGCCGCCGGTGCCCGTGATGCCCACCACCGGCACTCTACGTTTTCCGGTCTTTTGTAGCAACTGGGACCGTATCCGCTCAAGCCGGCGGTCGTCCTTGCCGGATGAAGCCTTCAGCAATTCCACAGCGGTGATATATTGGGCGATGTCCCTTTTGTTTCGGCAGGACAGATTCTTGATGTTTAACTTCTCCGGCCGGCCGGTTGCAAAATCGATTTTGCTGACCAGGTCATTGATGAGGCCCTGAAGCCCCACTGCGGCGCCATCTTCCGGCGAATAGATTTTGGCAACGCCGTAAGCTTCCAGTTCTCTGATTTCTTCCGGTATGATCACACCGCCGCCGCCGCCGAACACTTTGATTTGGCCGGCGCCATTTTCGGTCAGCAAGTCCAGCATGTATTTGAAAAATTCAACATGGCCGCCCTGGTAGCTGGAGACGCCGATGCCTTGAACATCCTCTTCAATGGCGGCAAATACAATTTCCCGGACGCTGCGATTGTGACCCAGATGAATGACCTCGACGCCGGTTTCCTGGAGGATTCTGCGCATGATGTTGATGGAGGCATCATGGCCGTCAAAAAGAGCTGTGGCCGTTACAAAGCGGATATGATGCTTGGGACGGTATGCTTTGATTTCGGTATCCATTCTTTCCCCCTTTTTGTGTAAAAACTTCATCAACGGCAACGGCGGCTAAAAAAAAGAGGATCTTTTTAAAAAAGCAGGTGTCTCTCAGAAGCATGCTTGCGCGGTCAGCCTAACATGCATTTGATTTTTTCGTCAAGTTTTTACATGCCCCAAAACCCGATATCGGTTTGGCATAGAAAGCACTTGACAGAAATAGAGCAACAACACTAAAATATTGATATTTATGCCTGAGCGCGCGGTCATTTTCGGGAATTTCCATTGCCATGAAAAGGGCGCTCCTCTCTTGATTGACACACGCCCGAGCCTATCTTTCGATCTAATGCGGCTCTCAATAAAATGTATAGCAGAACGATTATTCCCTAAAATAGAAGACTGTTTTATAGAAATCATTTTTTTCAGAAACAAGCGAGTCCCACAGCGGCACCCATAAATTGGAAATTGCCTCCAGTCCCGCCTTGACAGGATGGGGTATGCGCCCGCTGTTGCAGTCCAGGATATATGATCAACCCGGGCAATAGGCCTTTTACAATGCGAAAGAGGAGGTGCCCTTGAATTTCGATTTGTCTAAAGAGCAGGAGATGATTCGCCGCGAGGTGCGTAAATTTGCCCAAACGGAGATTATGCCGGTGGCATCCGAGCTCGAGGAAAAAGAGGAATTTTCGGCTGAATTGACCCGAAAAATGGGAGAGATCGGTCTATTCGGCACCTTTGTTTCAGAAGAATATGACGGCCAGGGCATGGATTATTTGTCCTATATTATTGCCGTTGAGGAAATCGCCCGGGTGGATGGATCCCAGGCGGCAACCATCGCTGCGGGCAATTCTTTAGGGATTGCGCCGATATACTATTTCGGTACAGCGGCGCAAAAACAGAAGTACCTGCCCAAGCTCTGCCGGGGGGAAGCTCTGTGGGGGTTTGGCCTGACGGAGCCGACGGCCGGGTCCGATGCCGGCGGCAGTAAAACCACTGCAACCCAGGACGGCGACGAGTGGGTGCTGAACGGATCAAAAATATTCATTACCAACGCGGCCTGTGAGATGTCCATGGGCGTTACGGTTCAGGCGGTTACCGGAAACCGGCCCGGCGGCAAACCGGAATATACCTGTTTTCTGGTTGAGCATGGCACCCCCGGGTTCAAGGCGCTTCCCATGCATCGGAAAATGATGTGGCGGGCGTCCAATACGGCTGAGCTTTTTTTCGACAATGTCCGGCTGCCCATGGACGCTATTCTCGGCAATAAAGGAGACGGTTTTCACCAAATGCTCCAAACCCTTGACGGCGGCCGCCTTTCCATCGGCGCCATGGGACTTGGCGGCGCCCAGGGGGCCTACGAGGCCGCCTTAAAATATGCCAGGGAACGGGTCCAGTTCGGCCAGCCGATTTCAAAATTTCAGGCAGTGGCCTTTAAGCTGGCCGACTGCGCCCTTGAAATCGAATGCGCCCGAAACCTGATGTACAAGGCCTGCTGGCTTCGGGATCAGAACAGACCCTTTGGAAAAGAGGCTGCCATGGCAAAACTGTACTGTTCGGAATTAATGGGACGCGTGGTCAACCACGCCGTGCAGATTTTTGGCGGCTATGGCCTTATGAAGGACTATCAGGTGGAACGATTTTACCGGGACCATAAGATTCTGGACATCGGCGAGGGCACATCCGAAGTTCAGCGGATTGTTATTTCCCGCTTTATCGGCTGCTGACAGGAGGGGATTGTGGATTGATGATTGGTGATTGTTGATTGGCGATTGGAAAGACTCTTAAATTTAAAATCATCAATCATAAATCAAGAATCAGAAGGACAAGAGGGTTGCGGATTGATGATTGTTGATTGACGATTGGGGAAACCCTTAAATCAACAATCATAAATCAACAATCAACAATCAATATGCGGAATGGATGGTGAAAAATGACTGAAAATATTCTATTGACCGAAGAACAAAACGGGATTTTGATACTGACCTTAAACCGGCCGGGGGTAATGAATGCCTTTAATTTCGCTCTGCTGCATGCCTTGCGGGAACAGATTGAAGCCGTTCGTTTTCGGCCGGAGGTAAGGGTGCTTATCGTTACCGGCGCCGGTCAAAAGGCTTTCTGCTCCGGGGCGGACTTAAAGGAGCGCGTCTCCTTGAGTGATATTGAGGTAAGAGAATACATAACGACCATCCGTAATCTTTTTACGGACATCGAGCAGCTGAACAAGCCGGTTATCGCGGCCGTTAACGGGATTGCACTGGGCGGCGGGACCGAACTGGCCCTGGCCAGCGATCTGCGGATTGCATCGCTCAGCGCCACCATGGGACTGACGGAAACCCGTCTGGCCATTATTCCGGGTGGCGGCGGGACCCAGCGGCTGCCGCGGCTGATCGGAAGGGGAAAGGCCAAAGAATTGATATTCACCGGCCGGCGGGTAGATGCCCAGGAGGCGCTGCAGATCGGGCTGGTGAATAAAATCTGCGAACCGGCCGACCTGCTGGGGGAATGCCTTAAAATGGCCGCCATGATCTGTGAAACCGGTCCCATTGCCGTCGAGCAGGCCAAATACGCGATTAATTACGGGCTTGAGACGGATATCCATACGGGACTGGCAATTGAATCAAATGCATACTGGATCACGATTCCCACCGAAGACCGTCTGGAAGGGCTGGCGGCGTTTCGGGAAAAACGAAAGCCGGTGTATAAGGGAAAGTGATTGAAGATCAATGATTGTTGATTGGCGATTGATGATTGAAAAACCTTTAAATTGAAAATCATCAATCATAACTCAACAATCAGCGGGGGCAGGTGATTGAGGATTGCTGATTGGAAAAACCATTACATTAAAAATCATAAATCAACAATCGCCAATCAACAATCAAAAAAAGGGGGAGGATTTTGATGGCTCAAATGAAATACCCGAAAAAAGTGGTTTTAGGCGACATTACCGTCAGGGATGGATTTCAGCATGAAGAGAAATTTATTCCCACCGAGGCCAAGTTATGGGTGGCTGAACAGTTGATTCTGGCAGGGTTTAAACGGATTGAAACCACCAATTTCGGAAATCCGAAGGGAATGCCGCAGTTTAAAGACGCGGATGAATTGTCCAAACTGCTCAAGGCAAGCAAAAAAGTGAAACATCTGATAGACGACGTTGAAATCACCACCATTACGATTCGTGAAAAAGCGGTGGAACGGGCTATTGAGGCGCGCAAGGAAGGGTATGGACCCGATCGGATCCTTTTTATGGTGTCCACCAGCGAATCCCATCATATCAAAAACTCCGGTCTTTCGCTGGCGGAATACTGGAAGATGTGTGAAGCCTATATTCCCAAGGCCCATGCTGCCGGCATAAAAGTGTGCGGAACGGTCAGCACCATCTGGGGGTGTCCCATTGAAGGGCCGACGGAAATGAAAAAGGCGCTGGAATTTACCCGCCGGTGGCTGGATATCGGGGCGGATGACATTGAGCATGCCGACCACGACGGTTCGGCGCCGCCGAATAAGGTTTATGAATACTACGCCATGGTCCTAGATGCTATTCCGGACACGACCAAACATGTGGCCCATTTTCATGTCACCCGGGGCTGGGGCCTGGCCAACATCCTGGCAACCCTCCAGGCAGGCATCACCCATTTTGAGTCGACTTTGGGGGGCACCGGCGGACAGCCCGCTAATTTTATGGACGGGGTTCCGGTGGCAGGCACCGGTGAATACTATTATGCCGACCCGAGCATTACCGGCCTGGTCTGTACGGAAGACTTGGTGGTAATGATGGATGAGATGGGAATCGATACGGGCCTTGACGTAGACAAGGTGCTCCAAACCGGCCGCATGCTGGAACGGATCGTTGGAAGGCGGTTGCGGTCGGAGTGCGCCCACACCGGCCGGATACCCAAGGAATTGACCGGACGTAAATAAAGAATCCTAACCCGGAGGGGAATTGCCTTGTTGGAATTTCAGGGGAGAAAACCATGAAACAAAAGAACGAGAAGCCTCACATTAATGTCGATTTTTTTGAAGACCTGACCGGTGCTATCTCTAATGAAAAACCGGGGCGGACGGAAGGGATCGGGCGTCGGGTCCGAAAACTGAGGGAGGAGAAAGGGTTGTCCCTCGACGAGCTTTCCAAACTGACGGGATTTGAGGTCGAACTTCTGGCAAATATTGAAGCGGATAAAATTCAGCCCCAGCTGGGTACGGCCATCAAACTTTCCAAGGCGCTGGACAGCGCCTTAGGCCGTCTGGTCTCAGGTGTCGGCGACAAACTCTATTCCGTAACCCGCAAGGCCGATCAGAAGGTGGTTTCGCGCTCCACCGCCCGCAAAGGCAGCAAACAGGTCTATACCTATAAGAGCCTGGCGCCGGAAGTAAAAGGGCGTCACATGGAAGCCCTGATTGTTCAACTTGAAGAAAATCCTGAAAAGAAAAGGTCCGTCCATGACGGCGAAGAATTCATTTACGTTCTGGGCGGGCAGGTTGTGCTGGACATCGGCGGGGACACTTATCAACTGGAGCCGGGGGACAGTGCCTATTACCTCTCCACCACCCCCCATCTGATTGCGTCCAAAAGCGGTAAAGCCACCATACTGGCGGTTCTGTATGAAGGATAAAAGCCATTTCCATTCTCTACCAGTGGCATGGATTGAGTCTTTTCGTTTTCAGGCGAGACGATCATGCTTTGGGTAAGGTTTTAAAATGGCTTTTATATATATTGATCCGCCAAACCGCTGATCAGGTCGTCAACCCCTTTGGCGCCTTCTTTTGACCGGACATCCTCAACCAGGGCTTTTATCTTCCGGTAGGTCTGCGGATCCCGCTCCAGATCGTCGGTGGAGCGGTAGGCCCCGCCGCGGCGGCCGACCCGGTAAATCAGCCGGTCGATTTCGGAAAGCGCCTGATACTTTTTGATGGCGTCCAGCATCCGGCCTTTATCTTCAGGGAGTTTGCCGCTGACGTCTTCCAGCAGATTCATGATGTGGTCGCTGGTGACCGTGCTGGTGATGCCGTCCAGGTTTTCAATAAAGCATTTGATTTCTTCAGCCAGCATGTCATCGGTCTGCACGCTGAAGCTGCCGTCCTGGAGTTTCCGGTAAAGCGGAACCCGCCGGGGCACCCGCAGGCTGCGCAAGCGGATGAAGTGGGGGTTGATCTGATTGAGAACCCTTGCCGTTGCCAGGGCATGCGCCTGCCACATTTCCTCACCGCCAAGCCCGGGCATTACGTACTCGGACAGTTCGATGCCGGCTTCCAGCAGCTTGCGGCCGGCCGCGACATGCTGGTCGCCGGTGACCCCTTTTTTCATAAGTTTGAGCAGGGGGTCGTAGCCGGTTTCCAGCCCGATGTGGACCCTGTCCAAACCGGCCGCCCGGATCTTCTTTAGGGATTCCAAAGACTTGCGGATGACGGTGCGTGACCGGGAGTAGGTGGTTATCCGGATGATTTGCGGAAATTTTTCTTTTAAAAATTTCAAGACCTCCAGCAGATCATCGGTTTTCATGATCAGGTTGTCGGCATCCTGCAGAAAACAGGCATTTGTGCCGTAATACAGCCAGCCGGCGATGCTGCGGTAACTTTCACTGTTGCCGGGATCATCTATAACTGCGCTGATGACGGCATCGTTGATGTCGCCGCTGTAGCCCTGCTTCCAGGATAACGCCTTGATATCATCGGCAATGTTCCGGGCGGCCTGTATGTCCTGCTTGATTTCTTCAACCGATCTCAGGGAAAATTTGCGGCCTTTGTATACCGGACAGAAAAGGCACCGATTCCAGGGGCAGTTTCGGGTCAAGCGCAGCAGCAGGCTTCTGGCTTCATTGGGCGGACGGATCGGCCCCTGTTCAAAATTGATTGGGTATTGCTTCATAAAACGAACCTTCATGTTTTTTAATTTGACAAAATGATGTTTCCCAATTTATAAATACCAGCTTTGGGATTATTATATACCACCTGAAGAGGAGGGACAACCATGTCTGTTCCAAGATATATGTTTTTTACCAAAGGGGTCGGTGTCGACAGGGAGAAACTGGCGTCTTTTGAGAATGCCCTGCGGGATGCACGCATTGCGCATCTCAACCTGGTTACGGTTTCATCCATTTTCCCTCCCCACTGTCACATCCTTGACATCGATACCGGGTTGACCCGTCTGGAACCGGGTGAAATTACCCACTGCGTGATGGCCAAGCAGGAGATCAAAGAACCCGGCAGAAGGATCGTGGCCAGTATCGGACTGGCGCTCCCGGCGGAAAGCGGACGTTACGGATATCTTTCCGAGCATCACGGTTTCGGGCAGACTGAAACCGAAGCGGGCGAGTATGCCGAGGATCTGGCCGCATCGATGCTGGCCAATACCCTGGGCATTGAATTCGATGCGGACAAGGACTATGACGAGCGCCGCAACATCTATCAGATGTCGGGTAAAATCGTCAAGTCCCAGCATACCAGCCAGGGCGCCATGGGGGCTGAAGGAAATCTGTGGACAACCGTTCTCGCATCGGCGATCTTTATCGAGTGATGAAATGCCCCGAGTATATAAATTTCGGAGGGGACGAAGTCCCGGCCGTTGATATGTCCCAAGCCGACATCGTTGTCCTGCCGCTGTGTTATGAACAGGCAGTGTCCTACGGGACCGGCAGCAAGGACGGCCCCTTTCATATTCTGGATGCATCCGTGCAGCTTGAAAGCCTGGACGAGGAAAGCCTGGTGAACTGGGGCAGGTTTCGGATCCACACCGCCGCCCCGCTGATACCGTCCGGAGATCCCGAAACGGCGGTTCTCCAGATGGAAAGCGCCGCGGCCCATGTTATTTCCCAAAAAAAGTTTCTGTTGTCCCTTGGCGGCGATCACGCCGTGTCCATCGGTCCGATACGGGCGGCTGCCGGACAATACCCGGATATCGGGGTGCTCCAGTTTGATGCGCACCTGGACCTGCGCGATAAATGGAACGGCAGCCGTTACAACCATGCCTGTGTCATGCGCCGGGTTGCCGAAGATATCGGGGTTCCCATGGTCCAGGTCGGGATACGTTCATTTTCCCAGGAAGAAGCGGACTATATCCAGCTAAAAGGGCTTCAACCGGTTTTTGCGCATCTGATTGATCCGTTGGATCAGTCCTGGGTCCAAAATGTTATAGAAGCGTTGCCCCAGAAGGTCTATTTAAGCATCGACCTTGATGGACTTGATCCCAGTGTGCTTCCCGGCACCGGTACGCCGGAACCCGGCGGCCTGAGCTACCGGCAACTGGTTAATTTGATCAAAGCGGTGGGGCGCTATCGGACGGTTATCGCTGCCGATATCACCGAACTGGCCCCCATCGAGGGCTCCCACGTTTCCGAGTTCACGGCCGCAAAAATCGCCACCAAGATATTCGTCAATTGTGCCAGAGTTGACATCTGAGGCCAGCATTCATATTTTATTCTAAATTTTATAGTTCGGGGGTTTTCTGAAAATGAATATTTTTCGCAACTGGTTTCTGGCCAGCCGTCCCTGGTCGTTTACCATGACGGCCATATCGGTCAGCGTGGGAGCAGCCCATGCGGCCGTGGACGGATATTTTTCCTGGCCGCTTTATCTGTCGACACTTGCCGGCATGATTGTCTTGCACGCCGCCACCAATCTGATGAATGATTATTATGATGTTCAAAGCGGTGTGGACAACCTGGATGTTTCGACCGCAAAATATCGCCCCCATCCCTTGCTGGAGGGAAAACTTCGCCCCGAACAGGTTCGCAATGGCGCCTATCTGCTCTACGGCATCGCCGCTGCTGTGGGAATTTATTTTGCGGCAACCCGGGGGTGGGTTATTCTCGTTATCGGAATCGTGGGTGTTGTCGCCAGTTATTTTTACACGGCGCCGCCCTTCAGATACAAATATAACGCCCTGGGAGAATTTTCGGTTTTTCTGATGTGGGGGCCACTGATGGTTGAAGGCGCCTATTTCATTCAGCGGCAAAGCTTCAGCCGGGAAGCACTGTGGATATCGCTGCCGTTTGGATTGCTGGTGGCGCTGGTTTTGCTGATTAACAACGTGCGCGACATCAGCCATGATCGCATGAAAAACGTTCGGACCCTGCCGATCCTGATCGGTCAGAAAAACGGGATTCGACTCTATGTAGCGCTGGTGGTTTCGGCGTATTTTGCCGTTTTGTGGATGTCTCTTTTGGGACCGTTGCGCTTATGGTCGCTGTTGGTACTGGTTTCACTTCCCCTTGCATTTAGACTGCTGCGCCAGATGAAGCGTGAAATACCGCTGGATGCCGATGCCAGAACCGCCCAGCTCGACACCGCCTTTGGCATCCTGCTGGTGGCATCGCTGGTCCTGGAGAACATCGTTTGAGCGGGAATGATTTTCGCTCCTCGACAGTGGCCGGAACGGTCGCTTTGGCGGCTGTTTTTTGGTTTGTGACCTTTTATCTGACCTGGAGCACGTTCTGGATTAAGATTTCCTTCTCAGCAGCCTCTTTGGCTGTTATTTCTTTCCGGTTGCAGCCGGAACCATTTAAAGAAATAAAATTTGACCTTAAAGCCGTCCTCCTCGGAATCTTAACGGCCGCAGCGCTTTATTTTATTTTTTGGCTGGGCAAGAAAGTTTCCACCGTATTGTTTCCCTTTGCCGAACACCAGATCGGATCCATTTATAACAAGGGGGAAGGGACGCCCATGGGCGTGATCGCCGCGTTGCTGTTTTTTGTGACCGGTCCCTGTGAAGAGCTCTACTGGCGGGGATTTCTGCAGCGCAATCTCATTAAGCGTTTCGGCGGCTGGCAGGGCTGGCTCCTGGCCACAGCCGTCTACGCAGGGGTGCATATCTGGTCTTTTAATTTTATGCTCATCGGCGCGGCTGCCGTGGCCGGTCTCTTTTGGGGGGCGTTATACTGGCGCTTGGGCAACCTCGCGCCGGTAATCATATCCCATTCGATCTGGAGCACCGTTGTGTTTGCAGTGCTGCCCATTCCTTAATTCAAATACGCAGAAATAAAATCTTGCCCAGAGTGGGTTTGCTTGGTTGGAATAAAAAGGCAGGGCCATTGCTGCCGAGCCGATCGCTTAACGTGTTGAAAACTTCTTAACATTTGTCCCCCTATCGGATAGAATCTGGTAGGGGGATTTTTATGCTCAAAGGATCAAACCAACTCGATGAACGTGTTCCGGTGGAAGTCGGTACGATTCAGGTCAATTTCTGCAAGAATCCGCAATGCCAGAATTTCGGCATACCAGCAAGTACGATTAGGCAGCCCAGAGGCCCAGGAGCAGCGGAACGTGGTAGGGATACTTATAGCGTAGTTGGTTCAGGCCGAGGCA
>JARGFK010000095.1 GCA_029211065.1 Desulfobacterales bacterium | reverse complement strand
CAACAGGGTGTCTTGGCTCCTCCATAACCGCATACTACACCATGTGGTCGGTTGAGTAAAGTGCATACCCACTTTTATCTATATTCACTATCATCATTTTTTAATTTCAGAACATTGGATAAAGAAAGAGAACAGTCCCGATAGGCCCTACCCTCTTTCTTTATTGACAAATTCTTTCCACTTTCCCGCCACAGCTGTATCTTCGGCCGTGTGGTAATCGACATTCGTCTTCTTCTATGACTTAAAACCGCCAGGTCAATCCGAAATCAATGCTGGATTCACTCAAGCTGGATTCCAAGGTCACTGGATTACCCGCGAAATCCGTTCCTGATTCCCGGATGGTGTTTTCAAAGGCGTACATATAACCCAGATCCACCTTCAAACTTTCGGTAAACTTATACCCGATACCGAATGTCAGGTGTTGTTCAACAATGGCCGGAAAACCGACGATCCTGAACGTTTCATAATAATAAGCCGGCATGGTTTTTCCCTGGACCGTTTTAACACCACTGAAATTCTGGTGTTCTTTCACAGGATTCTCACCATAATTGTAACCGGCTCTTAAAAACAGGTTAGAAACCGGTTCCACCTGGGCAGCGACACCGAAGACCCATTGATCTTCCCAGTCGAAGTCATCGCTGCCGTACCCCTTGGCATCCGACCAATTGATCCATTTTACGTCGACTTCCAGAAGCAATTTGCCATTAAAAAAATCATGGGCAGCGCCAAGACCAAACTGCTGCGGTGCTTCCATCGTAAGGGTATCCAACGTTCCGTCGCCATCAAAATCAGATACATTTTCATGATCGACACTCTGTGCGGTCGTATAGGTAAGACCCAACGACAGGTGGTCGGTTGGCTTATAGATAACGCCGGGTTGCAGCCCAAAGCCGTAATTAAAGGAGGTCCCATTTCTCAGATCGAGGCTGGCATAATCGATATGCAGCCCCAACCCGATCGATAAGCGTGTGGTGGGCTGAAAGGATACGGCCGGCGCAAACTTCATAATCTGCATGGCTGTATAAGACCCGGAAACCAGCGGATTTCCGCCGTAGGCCGGCGGATTCGTGTCCACAGCAGTCCCGCGGTAATCTACTCCTAAACCGGTGACACCATAGGCGGCCAGGCCAAAGCGCCAGTTGGAAGGACCCGATCCCATAGGAATAGAGAATCCGATGGCGGGGATTGCATAGATCTTCTCGTCACTGTCTGCCTTATAAGTTCCGATGGCTGTGTTGGTTATTTTTGTGTCGACGTTTGGCATAAAAAGAGTACCCGAAAAATTAAATTCGGACGCCGGGCAGTATTCACCAAAACACATGGCGGCCGGGTTTGCAAAAACCGCGCTGATGGCATCCAGGGGATAGGCAATTCCCACTCCGCCCATGGCCCTTGCGACGGGGCCGATGGCAATCATGTTGTCGCCATTGGTTGCAAAGGCCGGTGTCGACAGCATCACTGTCAGAAACACAATTGAAATAATTTTAAATTTTTTTTTCATTCTCTTCCTTCTCCTTTTTCTAAGAAATTTTGATCTTTTAAGCTTATTTAAAATTAAATCTAAAGGCTAAATTCCGCTTTTCTCACCTCCTTTTGGTAATTGATTTTAAAGACCATCCCTTTCCTGCAGATTGCTTAAAAGGTTGGGTTGGCGTTTATATTTGAGCGCGCTGAATTAACGCATCCGCCACCATCGAGCTTAAAAACTGCACATTTAACCCGGTTTTGTAATGCTCATTCAGATTGCTCAGCTGGGTATGGCAGTTTTCGCAGGCCGTCGATAGGATCTTAGCGCCGGTAGCTTTATACTGATCAACCTTGACCCGGGACGACTTCATTCTGAAATCAAGGGTGTCCTCGCCAAGAGCCACCAGGCCGCCGCCTCCGCCGCAGCACCAGTTGTATTTCGGATCCGGCGCCATTTCCCTGAAATCATCGGTTAAATGCTGCAGAATATAACGCGGCTCATCGATGACGCCGGCGTTTCTGGCCATCTGGCAGGGGTCGTGATAGGTGATTCCTCCGCTGAATTTGGTTTTATCGAGCTGAATACGCTTTTCTCTGATATAACGGGCATGAACATCCGTAATCGAAGACACTTTGAAGGGTTGTTTGCCGGACATCTGTTTCATGACCCGAAAGGCCGTGCCGCACTCACAGATGCACACTTCCTTTACTTTCAGCCGAGTGGCCTCGTTGATGATACGATCCAATATGAGCTTGGTTCGGGTAGGATCGCCGACAAAGGCGCCGAAATTGACGGCTTCAAAAAAGCTCAGGGTCCAGTTTTCGCCGGCTGCATTAAAAACCGCTGCCGCCGGAATGATGGAATGAGCGCCGGCCAGGGCCACATACAGCAGGTCCGCGCCTTGGACGTCAATCGGGATTGCGGTTTTTCCGGCCTCCGTCTTCCATTTATTGACGACTTCCGCTTCCAGCCGCTTGATACCGGCAAGAAAGTTTTCCTTGAAAAGATCCAGCGACTTTCCCTTCTCAATGGAGGTGTCCGCCAGCATCGTTAAAATTTCAGGTTCGGCATTTGCGCCGATCAACAGAAGTTTGGCAATCGACATCAGCATCTGTGTATCGATCCCAAAGGGACAATAGACCATACAGCGCCGGCACCCGGTACAGGAATAGGCCGCCTCATACAGCTCCTCAAGGGCCATTTCGGTCAGTTCTTTGGCCTCGCCCACCGACGGCCAGAGTTTTCCGCGCAGCTTGAAATACTTTTTATATATTCTGCGGACGATTTCATGCCGATAGGCTGCGATATATTTTACCTGACCCATGGAGGCATATACATGGCAGGCTTCCGTACAGGTTCCGCAACGGGTGCAGGTTTCCAGGTATAAGCGCATGGCCTCATTCAACTTGCTTTGAAACAGCTTGAGCAAATCGTCTCTTGTTTTCTGATCCATAGTTAACCTCTTCTCAATTTGTTCATTGGCAAAGACAAAAATGAATGCATCGACTGGCTGAAAGGGAAAAACATCAAAAACAGGTTGGCAAAAAATACATGCAACAGCAGCATGAAGGAATGCCCTGAATACATCAGGCTTTCAGGCAGCTCCGGTCGAAAGTAAAGCAGGCTGAGGAGATAGGTCTGATAATCCTCGACGGCAACGGTACTGTATTCATACCAAGTCCTGGCCCAATCCATCTGGCTGCCGAATAAAACCGTCAGAAATAAAAGTATCAGGAGATAATAATCTTCGGGCACCGAAAGTTCACGGACCGGCGACAAGAACCTTCTGAACAGGAAAAACAGCAGACAGATCGACAGGGTCAGCCCCACAAACCCCTGACCCAGAAATACATTGTGCGGAATGATTTGAAAAATGCTGAATTCCCGGAACAACTCCACATGCCCGATAATCAGCAGAAACAATGCAATATGAAACAGCATCAGAAATATCCAAAACATTGGTTTATGTTTTCGAATCGTGGGAAACAGAAAGGTATCAGCCAGCGCCAACAGCCATTTGGGTTCTTTCTCCGGAAAGATTTGCAAGGTTGCGGGATGCTTGGGTGCCCGGTAAATTTTTACCAGTCGAGCTCCGGTGCCGATAAAAAAAATTGCAGCGGCAATGTACACCATTGGTACGAGTACAAAATAGTACAACGTTTCCACGGAAACCTCCCTTTAATCATAGGATTTTACCGGGCCCTCTCATAGAGTCGCCCGGTTATCGTATTACGCATTGCGTTTGATATAGAACTTGATAAACTCTCCGTCCTGTTCGGTTTTAAGGATTTCATTGCCGGTGGTTCGGGCCCATGCCGGAAAATCCGTTAAAGAACCCGGATCGGACGATATCGCTTCAATCACCTGGCCGACTTCAACTTCCTTGATCCCTTTACTGACTTTGACAACCGGCATGGGACACGGCAGCCCCTTTAAATCCATTACCTTATCGACTTTGATCGCTTCACTCATGGTAAACCTCCTATGTTTTTACTATTTTGTGTTATATGAAGAGCTGAACTTTGCTGTTTTGAGCCTCTTCCAAAAATTTGGCAACTCCGCAATAAGTAAGATCCGGATATTTAATCATTTCTTCTCTTTTAAACCCCATCAGATCCATGGACATTTCGCAGATAAAAATTCTAACGCCCAATTCCTCGGCCAGTTCCAGCATCTGCTCAAGGGATGCAACGTTTTTCTTTTTCATCAGCGATTTCATCATAACCGTTCCCATGCCGCCCATGTTCATCTTGGAAAGTTTTACTTCGCAGGTGCCTTTGGGCAGCATGGCGCCAAACATCTTTCCCATCAAATCTTTGCCGCCCACCGATTTGTTTTTATCTCTGAGAACGGGAGTCCCCCAGAACGTAAAAAACATCACCACGTCCATACCCATGGCAACCGCACCGGTGGCAATGACAAAGGATGCCAGGACTTTGTCCATATCCCCACTAAAAACGATCATGGACAGTTTGTTCTCGGGAGCCTTTTTCTCAAGCGCCTCAATATGGGATTTTAATTTTGTTAATTGTTCTTCCATGTTTTGCATGATTCCGCCTCCTATGGTTTATCGTGATATCAATTTATCTATATGTTATTATTAACATATTTTATTATTATCATGATTTTTAAATGATAGTATGAACCTTTTAAGCCAACGATATTTACAATTTTTTCATATACTTCGTACACATATAACAGGATGATTGGGATAATAATCGGCAATAAGGTTATACCATTAACTCTTTGACAGCCTCCATGGACGACCGTAACATATTCAGATTGGCCAGAACCGTCTTACGCTCTTCGGATGTCAGCTGCAGCAGCATTTGATAATGCACATCCTGAAGAAAAATATTGATTTCATTTAGTTTTTTCTGTCCTTGGGGCGTCAGGCTCAATAGACTGATGCGTGAATCTTCAGGATCTTTTATTCGCAGGATGAATTTCTTCTTCAGCAGACCGTCTATAATCTTTGAAACCCGGCTTTTCACCACATTCATTTTGAGGGCGATATCCGTAGCCGTCAGGTAGCGCACATCGCTGAAAAGGACCAGACATCTGAGTTCAGCATCCGGCAACTGAAACCGGTCGCATTGATATTGCATTCGTTCTTGGCAACACTGAAACAATTTTGCGATCAATACCTTGAACTGGTCAAGCTGGTAAGCGGGAATTTCATCTTGCCCGCCCCCTATTTTTCCCTCAGTATTATTCATGCCGTGAACAATATCATTTATTTCATCCGTGTCAAGGGTTATTTGTTGTTTTTTTATGCAACCTGATCTGTTTAAGCGTTCGAATTTTAATCTGACAATCACATTGATATATAATTATACATCATATATACAGCTAGTTATATAATTTATGACTTTTTAACGGGAGGGGATGCAAATAATCCGGGGTTTTAGCTATCTGAAAATGAATTTCTCGCCTACAGGGAGAGGAATTGTCAGACAAAAGGCGAATAAATATTACACTATAAACTTTTAAGATAATATTTTTTAAAAATTAGCGAAGGGACATATAAAATTTGGGGCGGGCGGCATTAAAACCCATCTCAGCTGGAGGCATCGATATCAATGATTTTGCTCCCCCTGGTATAATCTTTGGTTGCAAATCTCGAGATCCCCATTAACTTCTTCGTAATGTCGCCCAACTTATCGACCTGCGCTTTAATAGTCCGAATTTTTTTTAAAATAAGGATGGCTTTCAGAAATCTCACTCATCAGAAGTTCGGCATTTCCGGAAATTGATTGGAGCGGCTGGTTCAATTCATGGCAGACACCGCCGATGGTCTCTGCTGCCGCCTGAAATTTTTCAAGTTCCAGTCGCTTTTTCTCTTCCTGTCGGCGTTTCCGGATCTCCTTTTCCAGCTGAACATTTTTTCCTTTAGCTCGAGCATTCTTTCGGATACTTCCTGCTCCAGGGACTGAGAATAACCCTCCAGCTTGCCGTTAGACTCTTTTAACGCCTCAATCGCCTGCGCCAGTTCAAACTCTCGGGCTTCAACCTTGACCATCATCATGCCGAACGACTCGGAAAGCTCCGCAAATAACCCCGGGTATCGATTTTTCTTGGAAAGTTCAAATAAATTATCAGTATCGGACTGGCTGTATTTGCCGGAAGCGATTTTCTTGCATTGGGCGTTCAACATTTCAAACAAATCAAGATAATAGCGTTCAAAATCCATTTATCACCTATGAATTTTCTATGGTTTCCTCCGGACCACCATCAGGGTGACATCATCATGTCTTTCCGATCCGGAAATGTGAGCACGAATTTCGTTCCGAACACAATTCAGCAAAGCTTTAGCCGATGGAAACGGCTGTGATATTAATTGCATTAAACGCTTTTTTGTATAGAAGCTACCTGTCGGGCTTTGCGCATCAATAACACCGTCTGTAAACGTAAAAAGTATGTCCTCTGGATAAAGCATTGCCTCCCGGGTGTCAAATACCATATCGGGGAACATCCCTACTGCAGGACCGGTGGTCTGCAGCTGAGCCCGGATTCCTTCAGGACTTAAAATGATGGGAACTTCATGCCCGCCATTGATGTAATTGAGCATACCGGTGCGGAGGTTTAAAATACCAAAAAACAGAGTCGCAAACATATTGGTTTGACTGTGGGTCCTGGCGATATAATTATTTGTCTGTCCTATGGTCTTCTGCAATACCTCCACCGGTGAAACATCTGATGATTCGCCCCTGCCGGAATCGCCTTTATATTTCTGGGTTGCGAAGGAGCGGATGAGACTGCGAAAAAGGGCCATGAAAAGCGCCGCCCCGACACCTTTGTCACAAACATCGGCGATAACCAACCCCACATTTTCAGTTTTGTCGAGCAGAAAGACATCATAAAAGTCACCGGCCACCTGATGTGCCGGCTTAAAGTGGGCGACGATTTCCCAATTGGGAAACTTTGGCAGTTCTTCGGGAAAAAAGCCGGCCTGGATCTGACGTCCGATTTCTAATTCTTTTTCAGCCAGATCTTTGGCTTTTTCTGTTTTTGCGTATAAACGTGCATTTTCGATCACGCTGGTGATCTGGCTTGCAATGGTCTGGGCCAGGGACACTTCAGCCGAAGTAAAAATGCGACCCTTTTCGGATGTAGGCATACCTATGATCCCGATGACCTCACCCCTGGCCAGCAAGGGTATAACCATGATGCACTGGGTACTGCGCCCCTTGAAAATTTCATGCAGGGACGCCGTCAGCGGATTGTTTTGCGCATCCGGTACAACGATCGGTCGGCCGGTTTCCAAAACATAATGGGTGGAAGCATTGTCCGCAAGGGGTATCTGCAGCCCGATGGAATCTTGCTCCGTTATGCTGGTTGTATGAAATGCCACCAGCTCAATCAGGGTGCGTTCGCGGTTGAGCAGGCCGATACCGGTGTTGCGGGCCTTAAAAATCCCAACCATCTCCTTGCATATGGTCTGGAGGATTTCCTGTAAATTCAGGGTCGAACCAATCGCCATGGCAAACCGATTGATCGTGGACAACTCCTTGACCAGAAGTTCCGCATTTTTCTTGGCCTGGGTTAATTCAACTTCGGTTTTTTTGCGTCGGGTAATATCCCGCACAACTGCAAGGATGCGGTTTTCCCCTGCGATATGGGCACGTTTTAAATTTACTTCATCCCATAAATGGTGACCTTTTTTTGTTTTTGCCTGCCACTCAAAAACCTGCGGTCCCTCTGTCGCTGCCTTCCTTATCCACGCCAGGGCATCCTCCTGGGTATAAGGGGGCTCACCTGAACTGATCTCGCCGATACTGATCCCCTTCAACTCCCCGGGCAGAAATCCCCACATGTCACACATTTTACGATTAAAATCGATAACAGCGCCGGTCTCCATATCATGAATAAGGATGGCGTCGCTCAAGTCATCGAAAATTTCCCGGTGATCCGGACCGTTTTGCTGCAGCTGCTTTATTTCTCTGGAATATCCCTGGGGTGCGTTTTTCAACGCTTTGACGCTTTGACCTGGTTCTTCCAGGGTTGGTTTTACCGTCATGGATTTATTCTCCAACTGTTTAGAACAGTTTCCGGAAAGGCGCCTGTCTCAACATTAAAGGCCATTTTGAGAAAACGGCGGATCAACAACCGGGATGAAGAATTTGACCCCGGCGCCGTAATAAGGCTTATCAGTGTCCAAAATCGCCTTACACCATTTCACTTCCGCCTGAAGTTCCGTGTATGTTGACGCGCCTTTGCAATCAGCAGAATAATCCGCTCTTCTGATGGAAACGATCATCCCCTGCCGGACCGGGTAGTCTGTTTCAAAATACATGCCTCCCGTACAGTAGTTATGCATTTTAGCGCCATAAAAGCTGTATTGATTTTCAACAAATTGGGCATACATGATGGGGGCCTCGGAGCAGCGGCGATCATATGCCCGCTTTTCAGCATCCGCTGACATATTTTCCTCCTCTGAAAAATGATGGTCTTTTCTTATGGTTGACTTTACCTGTTTTTATGTGTTGCCGTGGGCGCTATGCTCTGAATTTCAACAATGTTTTGAGCTGAAAGCGTTTTTCAATAGCTGCTTTAGCGAAATCGACCTCGGGAATCAAAAATTTATACTGATGAACCCGGAGACAGAATGGGATGCAAGTTCAACTTGAAAAGGAGATTTTGAAAAATAAGAGCCTGGTCTTTAAGCTATAGAAAAATGATCAAAGACCATTGGTGCATTTTAGCAAGATTCAGGATGAATCACTGGAGAATGCCCGTGTAGTGGATCTTGGCTGTGGCCTGAATCTAGCAAAAAAACGTAATCAAAGTCAATAAAAACTTAGTTTCGATTCAGCCATACCAGAATAAAATCAAACACCGCTTCTTTTTCAGGTTCATTGTGAATTTCATGATAGCAGTCATCCCACAGCTTAAAGTCGCAATGCGCGCCGGCTTTTGATGCAAACGCCCGGCAGGCCTCGGTTGAAACGATCCGATCGGCCCCGCCCCCCATCAGCAATAAGGGCAGTGAAAATTCAGATGCATGCGCCATTGCCCACGCCCCGGCATTGAGAATTTCAATTCCCAGCCGCGCAGACAGTCGATCATGAACCAGCGCATCGCGAATGTAGGCCCGCACCACTTCGGAATCCCTTGCCAGATGGGTTGGGTCTATGCCATTGGGCAGCGATAAGGTCGGCCACAGCCGGTACATCCCTTTTCCAATCAACAGCTTCCAAAAAGGCGGTTTAAACGCGGGTTGGAGGAAAGGCGCCGTCACCACCACCCCTGCCAATTTGGGATGCATGCGCAGCACATAATTGATGACCAGTGTTCCCCCCATGCTGTGACCATACAAATAATGAGGCGTATCGGGCAGCCTTTTTGCGCCCTCATGTATAAAACGGGAGATATCATCCATTAAAAGGGAGAGGCCGGGGGCATGCCCGCGTTGACCCTGGGATGTGCCGTGGCCGCGCAGGTCAAAACCCAACAAGCCGTATTCAGCCTGAACCAGACGGTCGGCCAGGTGACGGTAGCGGCCGCTGTGTTCTCCCAGGCCGTGTACCAGACAAATCAACGCTTTGGGTGCTGTGTCCGGCAGCCACCCGCGACCCGTCAGCTTTAGTCCGTCAACAGTTTGAAAATTAATATCGATTTTTTTCATTTCAATAGACCCGTTGAGGCATTTTAGTCTGGTTTGTATAAGGTGTATGGAATAATCGCACAGGGCCGGGTTGACGGTCAAGGGAAATGCCGCCGCCCTCCCTGTCATTCTTCCCGGAATCTTAGAAAAACGCCCCATGGATCAATTTCAGCACAGGCTTTGGATGAATTCCCCCACGGCCGCGGGTCCCTCCCTATCCACCAGGCGAATGGTCTGGGTGCCGATGACCGCAATATCGACTTTACCCTTTAAAAAATCGACATCGGATTTTTCCTTGACGCCGAATCCAAGTGCCAGGGGCAAACGGGTGGCCGTGCGGCACCGGGCCAGATAGTGCTCCAGGTTTTCTGAAAAATCGGTTGCATTGCCGGTAACGCCTTTGCGGGCGACGCAATAGATAAATCCCCGGCCGAAAGATGCCAGATACTGCATGCGCGCAGCCGGCGTGGTGGGTGAAAATATAAAAATAGGAGACAAATCATTGTTTTCCATGGCCGCAAGATATTCCCGGCCTTCTTCCGGCGGCAAATCCGGCACGATCGCCCCGCGCAAACCTCTGAGAGCCATTTCAGATGCAAATCGCTGCACCCCGAACTTATACAGGATATTGTAATAGCTCATAAACAGGAAAGGGATAGCAAATTCCCGGGTGATTTCCCTTGAAAAATCAAGGCACTTTTGGACCGTGGCGCCGCCTGTAAGGGCCTTCTGGTTGGCGTGCAGGATAACCGGACCGTCGGCAATCGGTTCGGAAAACGGAATTTGCAATTCCATTAAGTCCACGCCAGCCGCAACCATGGCTGCGATGATGTCATGGGAATCTCTAAAAGTGGGATATCCCAGGACAATATGGGTCATGAGCAGTATGTCTTTTTTTGTTTTGCGCTGCTTCAGATAGGATTCAAGCATGGTATTCCTCCGCCTTCTGCCGGATGAATTCTTTCCATTTCGGGTCTTCGAACGCATCCGCCACGGTGAAAATGTCCTTATCGCCTCGGCCGGATTGATTGATCAGAATGACATCCTGCGGCGACAGGTCCGGAGCCTCCTTGAACGCCTGGGCAAAAGCATGGGCGGACTCCAGTGCAGGGATGACGCCTTCTTTCCGGATGGTCAGGGACAGGGCATCGATCACCTCCCGGTCGGTCACTGCTTCAAATCGGACCCGGCCGGTTTCTTTAAGGCCCGCCAGGATCGGCGACACGCCGACGTAATCGAGCCCGGCGGCAACGCTGTGGGTCTCCTTCATCTGGCCGTCATCATCCTGCAGAAAATAGGTTTTATATCCCTGGGCCACACCGATGCTGGCATCTTTGGAAGAAAGCCGGGCGGCATGTTCACCGCTGTCCAACCCCCTGCCGCCGGCCTCGACACCCACCAATTCCACCGGATCGTCCATAAACCCTTTGAAAATCCCCAGGGCGTTGGATCCGCCGCCGACACAGGCATACACCCTGGCAGGAAGTCTCTGGGCATGTTTTAAAATCTGCCCTCGCGCTTCAATGCCGATAATGGATTGGAAATATGATACCATTTCCGGAAACGGGTGGGGTCCGCAGGCCGTTCCCAGAACATAGTGGGTCGTGTCCATATGCCCCACCCAGTCGCGGAAGGCCTCGTTAATGGCGTCCTTCAGAATCCGGGTTCCCTCCCGCACGGGAACAACCTCAGCACCCAGCCGCTCCATCCAGAATACATTCGGCCGCTGGCGGGCCACATCCACTTCACCCATATAGATGGTGCATTTAAATCCGAATTTGGCTGCCATGGTGGCGGTGGCAACGCCATGCTGGCCGGCGCCGGTTTCTGCGATGACCCGGGTTTTTCCCATCCGCTGAACCAGCAAACCCTGCCCCATCACATTATTGGCCTTATGGGCGCCGGTATGGTTCAAGTCTTCCCTTTTGATGTAAATGCGCGCGCCCCCCAGATCGTTGCTCAGGTTTTGGGCAAATGTCAGGGGCGTCGGCCGGCAGGAATAGGTTGACATGATATCGCAGTATTCACGCCAGAATGCCGGATCCTTCTTGGCTTTTTCAAATGTATCCTCAAGTTCATCAAAGGTCGCCACCAGGACTTCCGGCAGATATGCCCCGCCAAAACCATTGTAGTAGCCTCGCTTAATCATCACCAGAACCTCCTATGGTTTGCGAGAATACAAACCGATCCGTGCGGCAGTACAGTTCGGAATATATGGCATTTTCCGCTGCGGGAAAATGCAGGAATCGCCTTACCATCAAAATCGGTTCGCTTTCCGACACGGCCAGTTCCTGTGCTTTCATTCCCCTGACATGCGCGATCATAAAGGTCTGTTTTCCGCCGACGGGGCGCATGTAATACTGTTCATTCACAATTTGCGAGAGCGACCGTCCCTGCAAATCGATCCGCTCAATCCCATCAAAGATTTCCGAATGGAGATAAAGATCCTCCACCAGCACCGGCAACCCGTCCACCCGGCTGAGCCGGGACAGAAAAAAAGCCTTACGGCCCGAAAAGGGGTTCTCCGGCTGCACCGCAACTTTTTTCAGCCGGGTTGCCTGCAGGATTTGCATCTCGACAGTTATACCCTTGTCGCGAAAAGACGTAAGGGTGCCGGCAAACGAAAAAAGGTCAACCTCAGTTGGCTTTTCTCTAACAAATGTTCCGGCGCCTCTTCGCCGTGTCAGAAATTCCTTGCGTACCAGCAGTTCCGTTGCCTGGCGGGCAGTCGGGCGGCCGATACCATACTCCCGGGATAGAGCGTGTTCGGACGGGATTCGAAACCCGGCCGGATATTCGCCTGAATGTATCCGGGAAAGAATAATGTCCGCCAGCTGATGATAGAGCGGGATGGGGGCATTCGGGTTGAGTCTTTTCATTTTTTTCATCGTAAGACCATTTAATTTTGATCATAGACTAATTTGTATTTGTAAAGTTGTCAAGACATATTTTACTTGGTGCTATAGGTGAACAGACGGATGGACCAGCCGTCTTTGGCGGCGCCGGAGACGACCAGGGTTGAAGGTTGTAATTGAAAATTTTACGGTTGACGCCAACGTTTGATGAGACTAAAATGCGCTGAAACACTTGATAATATCAAAGAGGGAGCGATGCGTTGGAAACAATTTTTTACACCGGTTCAATCGTTTGACGCCGAACAGGCCCGCCAGTACATTGCCGATCATTCCGGGAGTGCCTATACCATTTTAGATGTGCGCCAGCCCAATGAATATGAAAGCGGTCATATCCCCGGAGCAAAACTGATCCCCCTTCCGGACCTGACGGATCGGCTCGCTGAGATCGACCCCAAAAAACCCGCGATTGTTTACTGTGCGGTGGGCGGCCGCAGTCGTGTGGCTGCCCAAATGCTGAGCGGCAAGGGATATCATTCCGTTTATAACCTTTCGGGGGGATTCAAGGCCTGGCAGGGAAAATCCGCCGTCTTTGGAGAGGACAAAGGGCTTGAGTTGTTCAGCGGCAATGAATCACCGGATAAGACCCTTGTCGTTGCCTATTCCCTCGAGGCAGGCCTTCGCGATTTTTATGTGTCCATGGAACCAAAGGTCAGCGACACAAAGGCCCGCCGGTTGTTTCAGAAACTTTCGGAAATTGAAGGCAGGCAACAAGATCGGATTTATAATGAATACATAAAAATAACCGGAAAAGCACAAAACCGAAGCGAATTTGAAAAGCAGGTTGCGACAAAAGCCATGGAAGGCGGTCTCACAACCGATGAGTATGCCCGCCTTTTTTCCACTGATCCTGAATCGATAACGGAAATTACGGAGCTTGCCATGTCCATCGAAGCCCAGGCCCTCGATTTGTACATGCGCGCGGCCGAAAAGAGCAATGACGAACAAAGCCGAAAAATGCTGATGCAAATTGCCGATGAAGAGCAGGCTCACTTGAAGCAACTCGGCAGCTTGATTGAGAGCATGTGAACATGGGAAAACACCTCGTACTCATCGGCGGCGGCCATGCCCATATGCTGACGCTGGCAAATCTCGATAAGTTTATCGGCCGGGACCACAACGTTACGGTCATAGGCCCCTCCCCCTATCACTACTATTCCGGCATGGGTCCCGGTATGCTCGGTGGAACTTACACACCCGATGACATCCGTTTCAGGACCCGACATGTGGTTGAAAAGCAGGGGGGCAAGTTCATTTTAGGAGAAACGGTTCAAGTGGACCCCGAAGGGCGCACCGTCAGGCTGAAAACCGGAGACACCCTCCCCTACGACGTTCTCTCCTTTAATACCGGCAGTTATGTGCCCCGAACGAATGTGTCCGGCAACGATGTCAACATTTTTACGGTGAAGCCTATTGAAAAGCTGCTGGAAGCCCGGCAGCAGATCCTGGCAATGCTTTCCCGAAAAAACATAGCGATCGGCATCGTCGGCGGCGGACCGTCGGCCATTGAAATCGCCGGCAATATCCGGCAGCTGTCAAAAAAGGCACCCCACCAGCCGTCCATCACGATTTATGCCGGAAAACAGTTGATGTCGCAATTTCCGGAAAATCTGCGTCACAAGGCAGCCGCCTCTTTGGGTCGTCGCGGGATCCATGTTGATGAAAGCGGATACGCCCGGGAAATTTCGACGGAAAATATTACACTCGAATCCGGCCGGAGCTATCCGGCGGATATGATCTTCCTGGCCCTGGGAGTCATACCCTCTCCGATTTTCAAGGATTCCAATCTCCCCACCGGGCCTGACGGCGGTCTACTGGTCAATCGGTTCCTTCAAAGCACGCAATACCCGGAGCTGTTCGGCGGCGGCGATTGTATTTATTTCAAAGATCGGCCCCTTAACAAGGTCGGGGTCTATGCCGTGCGCCAGAATCCGGTGCTGCTTCACAACCTGATGGCGGCACTGGAAGGGAGTGCGTTAATGCCGTTTGACCCGGGCGGTGATTATCTGCTGATATTTAATATGGGAGACGGCACCGGCATCCTGCAAAAAAGATGGCTTCTGTTCGGCGGCCGGCTCGCCTTTTTCATCAAGGACCGCATCGACCGGAAATTCATGCGAAAGTTTCAATCCATCGAATAATCATTTTATTGGAAATCACGTTATGAAGCAGATAGGTGATCATATTTTTGCGGAGACAGCTTATAGCTGGGCCAATGTCGGCGCAGCTGTTACCGATGCCGGCATCGTCCTGCTCGACTGCCCGGTGCGGCCGTCGGATTCAAAAAAATGGCTGGAAGCACTTCATCCCCTCAGCCCCCTGGGGCCGCGTTACCTGATCGGTACGGATTTTCATGGCGATCATACCACCGGCGCCGCTTTTGTACCGGATGTCGTCTTCATTGCGCTCCGGCTCGTCTACCGGGAACTGGCCGATAGTTCATCCAATGCCTTTTCCAAAAAAATCTTCTTTGAAACCCTGCGGGACGAAGGCCACACGGAAGAAGCCGAACAGATCGAAAAGGCGGTTGTTCCGCTGCCCCATATCTGCTTTGATGAAACCCTGCTGCTAAACCTGCATCCGTTTACATTTGAAATTCGCCGCCTCGGGGGGCACTCCCCGGCCTGCAGCGTCGTCCATATCCCCGAGGAGGGGATTCTGTTTGCCAGCGACGTGGTCATCAACGACCCCTCCCCCGGCATGCGCGACGCCAATATCGCCGAGTGGATTGCCGCACTCACCTGGATAGATGAACTTCCGGTCGATACGATTGTTCCCGGCCATGGCGATATCTGCGGCAAAGAGGTCGTCAGGCGGTTGATTAACCGGTTTGAGGAAATGCGGGGCATCATGAACCGGCTGATTCAGTCGGGACTTTCAAAGACCGAAGCAATGCAGAACGATTTATTTGAAAAATTCTTTTTTGGAGATACCTCCCGGGGCAATTACTGGCTGCAGCAGCGCAGAACGACCTTCCGCGAGGGGCTCGAAAGATTATATGATGAAGTGAAAGGATATTAAGTTATGCAGGTTGTAGAAAAAAAACTCGGACGCATTTTCCAGATCACCATCGACGACGGCGAAGATTTTTATGGAGAACTGAACCGGTTCGTAAAAGAGAAAAATATCAGGGCCGGGTCCGTGTTTGTTTTCGGAGCGATGCATACGGTCGATATGATCTCCGGATTCCGCAGCCTGGAAGGATATGATGTCGACCGCCGGCACTTTGAGGACCGGCGTGAACTGGTGGGTCTGGGAAACATTTCCTGGCCCGAACGGCCGCCGGCCGCATTAGAGGATGCTTCCTGGGAGGAGCCGCGCCCCTTTGTTCATATCCACATGGCCCTTAGCGGCGGCGCCGGAAAAAATGAAGATGTCCTGGTGGGACACTTAAGCGGGGCGGACGTTCAAAAGGCTTTTGTGGAAATTTATGAATTTGTCTAATCTCGGTTATTTACCCCCGACAATGCGCTAAGGAACCTGTATGCCCATCCCCGGCAATCTGCTGACCACTGCCATGGCGGTTATGCCCCATACCGATGCGGACCGTGCCCTGAAGACCGCTCTTTCCATGGACATCCCCTTCTGGCCGCAGCTTCCCAACCTCAGTTATTATGAGGACATGTACGTCCAGGCAGCCGAACATTTTCCCGGCATCCTTCTGGATGTCCCCAGGCGAACCCTGCGTTTTTCCATCGAGAAGTTTATTGACGAATTTGAAGAGACCCTCTCCCATTTTGACGAGCCGGATTACTTCGATATCAGCCCGGCCTACTCGTCCGTTTACCATAAGTTCCTTGGAATGGATCTGTCCGACCGCCCGGCCATCCGCGGGCAGCTGGAAGGCCCCGTCAGCTTCGGCTTCAATGTTCTGGATGGGAATGAACGACCGATCCTGTTCGACGACACCGTCCGGCCCTTTATGCTGGAATTCATGGCAAAAAGAATCAACGTCCAGCTCGACCGCCTGAAAAAAATGAATCCCAATGCCTTCATGTTCGTGGATGAGCCCGGACTCCAATTTCTGTTTTCCGCCATGTCCGGATACAGCGACACCAAGGCCAAAGCCGACCTGGATCAGTTTTTCGCACAGATCAGCCGCCCCCGCGGGATTCATCTGTGCGGCAATCCGGACTGGGATTTTCTGCTGAAGCTGGACATGGACGTTCTGTCCCTGGACATCTACACCAATGCCGAAATCTTCGCGTCCTATGCAGGCTCCATCCGCCGTTTTTTGGATAAAGGCGGCATTATTGTATGGGGCATCGTCCCCACCGGTATTGAACCGTTCGGCAAGGAGGGTTCTGCATCATTGATTCAGCGCCTGGAAGCGGTCTGGGACATTCTTGCAGGAAAGGGGATCGATAAACAGTTTTTACTGGCCCGGAGCCTGCTCTCCCCGGCCACCTGCTGTCTGGTGAATCTCGACAAAGAAATAACGGTCGAAAAAGCATTTAAGGAAATCAAAAATATTTCCCGCCGGCTGCGGGAAAGCTATCAATTGGGCTGATAAAAAGGGGGTTAAAGCCCCATCAGGACAAAGCGACCTTGTCCAAAGCACGACGGCTTCCGCAAGCTGGAAAAACCAAGATACACTTTTATCTTGCTTAAACCTTTGGGAGCCCGCCATCCGCCCACACCCCGGGCAAGCCCTGCACCGGGAAAATCAACATGAGATATTCTACAGATCAAATGGACAAATGAGGGGTTTGGACTTAGCCGCTAGTTCGCGATAGCGGACGCTTCAACGGCGCGTTTTTTTGCGTCCGACTGAAAGCGCAATGTTATGCCGGTTCATTCGTAATGGGTCCACATCCTGATGACTTTTACAATTTTTTCGTCATCTATTACCTGATTGACCAGCCGATGCTTTATATTTATTCGCCGAGAAAGGGCACCGGATAAATCACCTAATAATTTTTCGAATGGCGGAGGCGTCTTGTATGGATTTTCACGCAGGATTTCAATCAGTTGTTCAGCTTTCAGACGTAGACCGGCAACGGACAGCTTTTTGGCATCTTTTTGAGCCTGTTTAGTGAAAACGATTTGCCACATTACCAGTCAAGTTCCTGGGTGCATTCCTCGACCGGAGTGGCTAATCCCATCCGAATGGATTCCCGCATACCGGGAATATTCAGAAGATAGATCGTTTCCTGTATGGCGCGCCAGTCATCCTCCGAGATAAGTACTGCATTAACGCGCTTGCCCTGTATGATAATTGGCTCGTGGGATGATGCTGCTTTGTCAATAAGCCTGTATAGCTTTGATCTTGCTTCAGTGGCAGTAAGTGTCGGCATGATATACCTCTAAATACAAGTTGATATTTTTGCACTAAGAGTACGGCATTACGTACGTTTTGTCAAGTCTTGTCATTGAGGCATAACGTGAAGCTAAGTCGAGGGAAATGCGCCAGCATTATCTCATTTTCACATTAATAGGGACATCCTGTAGTTCCCTTGTCAAGCAAAAAATTAGAATTTTATAAAACCTGTAAAATTAGTTAGTTATGAATATGGTCATTTTAAGGGCGCAGGTCTCCCTATAGCTTTTTGACAAATTTTCGGCGAATCTCCCACTCCTGCGAACTCTTCCTCTAATCGTTACGTTTATCCGGGCTTGCCCATTGGCGGCGCAATCATCCCTTGTCAAGAGTGTTAAGTTCAGTGAGAGGCCCAGGATTGTCCCTCCCGAGGTCTTATGCCTCAACGTAGGTTCACGGGCTCTCTCGCCGAAGATGATAAAATCCTTAATCGATATTCAGATGCGCCGGATCAAACACTTCTTTTCTCTTCATCAAGGTCCAGGCAATTACCCAATGCCATTAACTTAAGCGCGTAAAATAAATCTTAAACATATAACATTATTAACAAAATAGTTGATTTATTGGTTA
>JARGFK010000094.1 GCA_029211065.1 Desulfobacterales bacterium | reverse complement strand
AGGAGCACGGCGATGGCGGATACGGATCAGGAGCCCGGAACTGAGAATATTACGGTCAGTTTAATTCGGAAGATATTGGACATGACCGATGAACAGCAGCTGTCGCTCTATCGACAACTGGAAGAGATATCTGCCACAGCGGCGATGACCAGTGAAAGGGAGGATACCCGGAAAAGTTTTAAAAAAACAATTCAGTTTATTTTGAAAGACCAAATTTTTACCGGGGTCAGCCAGGATATCAGTGCCGGCGGCATGTTTATCATTACCGATGAAGCCTTTTCAATCGGGCAGATGATCACCATCCAGATTCCCCTTGCCGATAAAGGTAAACACATCAAGGTCCCGGCCCAGATCGTCCGGATAAAACCGGAAGGCATCGGGGTTGAATTCCTGAAGAAAATCGAATAGCAGCGGGCTGCTTTGCCCCTTCCCCCTCGCCCCTGTCATTTAAATATCCAACCTGTGTATGCGTGGCAAAGAAAAAAGGGCATCCCGGATTATTAATCCGGGATGCCCTTTCAGCTTTTTAGTTAAGCGTTACCTAACAACGGTAACATTTACTGAGGATGGGCCTTTTTTGCCCTGCTCGATATTAAATGATACGCGATCGCCCTCGTTAAGGGTCTTTAATCCGGTTGCATTAATACCGGAATGATGGACGAATACATCCGCACCGTCTGCCTGATCGGAAAAACCGTGTTAATAAGAGATTGTGCAAGGTAACAACGTGTCTTTATTTCTGTGTCTGAGATTTGAGTGTTATGAATCGTCAGGAAGTTTTAGAACATATAAGAATATATAAATTGAATAGATTTGTTTTTTCAGCTACAAATATCTAGGCGTTTCGATTGTGTGAGGCGATTAACATGGGCTATGGATAGTATATAAGAATGTCAAAATGAAATTATTAACCCCCCTATTTGAAATCTGATCGGGTATGAGCAAGTTTTATAACTATTGGATTAAATTTATTCATGCCAACGCATTTTTTCTGTTTTTTCGAAGATATTAACCAATGATGAAACCATTATGAGTCCGTTTGAAGTCTCTCTCGGTCTGCTGAAAAACCTGGTTGCAGGAACCTTGTCCATTACATTTATCGGACTTGTCCGGGCGGCCTTTTGGAAGCGAAACCGTATAATTCCAGGATGGCTATTAGGGATCCTTTTTGCCGGGGCCGCTTTTATAGGTATGTTGTTTCCCGTGATATACTCAGCGGGTGTATTACGCGATTTTCGGAACAGTCTGATTGCACTGGCTTCCTTCTATGGCGGGTTGCCTGCAGGTATGGTGGCGGCCGGAATTGCCGGAACGTTCCGATTGTATTTGGGAGGGGGCGGGGCCTTTGGCGGTATTATGGGACTATTTTGTTCCGCACTGATAGGCGCTATATTTTATAAAAATCCCGTTTTTAAAAAGCAAAAGCTCTTCATCTGGCGTTTGCCGCTACTGGGGATATCGGTGTTTATCATTACTTTTATCTGGTCCTGGACACTACCCAAAGAACAGGTCTGGCGTGCTGTCCAGATCTTTTTTTTCCCGGAATTGATCGCATATCCGCTGGTAACGTCTTTATTCGGTATTTTATATCACTTGGAAACCGACAGGCAAACCTCAATGGAACGTTTCCGAGCGGTATTCAGTCAAAGCCCGCTGGGCATCCTGATTGTTACAACTTCGGAATATCGCATTATCGATGCAAATCCGGCTTTTTGCGGAATGCTGGGTTTCAGCCGTTCCGAATTGTTGAACCGGTCACTATCCGATATTGTTCATCCGGAACATATCGCCGAAGTAGGAAAATTCATACAAGATAACCATTTGGTGCCCAAGGAATTCAAGGCTGAACGTAAATTTAAAAAGAAATCCGGAGAAACTGTCTGGTTAAATGTGGCTGCAACGGAGATTAAGGATCAGGATGGACAGGTGCGCTATGGAATCGGTGTGCTGGAAGACATTACCGACAGGAAAGCAGCGGAGGTCTCGTTGCAGCAGTATTTACGACGTTTAAAAATTTTACATAAAACCGATCAAGCGATCTTAAAAGCGCAATCAACGGAAAGGATTATTCAGGAAGCACTTAACTATACGCTTGAAATGATTCCTTGTCAGCGTGCCAGTGTCATTCTCTTTGATTTTCAGAGCGGTCGAGCCAATGTAATGGTGGCTGAAATCAGTGGTGAAAGTCAAATCAAGAGAGGGACCATTATACCCCTTGAAGATTTTCTTGAGATTGATAAATTGAAAAAGGGTGATTGCATCTTGATTCAGGATCTGTCTGCCGTGGCAAGCCCGAGTGTCATATTCGATACGCTCCGAAAAGAGGGGATGCGTTCTTACTTGATGATTCCGCTTAGTGTGCAGGAAGATCTGATCGGCACCTTAAATCTGGGCGCATCCAATCTGTCTGCATTTGATGCCCAGAAGGTCGAAATTGCAATTGAGGCCGCCAATAGCCTGGCGGTGGCGATCCAAAACACTCGACTTGTGGAAGAAATTGTCCGCCATCAGAACGAGTTGAAGAAGATGTCAGCGCGCATTATGGAAGCCCAGGAGATCGAACGGAAACGGATTTCCATAGAGCTTCATGATGAAATGGGCCAGGCGTTAACTGCGATAAGCATCAATCTGGCTGTAGTGGAAAAAATGATATCGGATCATAAGGACACGGCATTGGTTGATCGACTGATAGAAACACGCAAGATGGCAGATCAGGCTTCGGATCAGATTCGAGATCTTTCATACAATTTACGTCCCTCTATCCTTGACGATTTGGGACTCGAACCGGCGTTGCGGTGGTATATCGGACAATTCGCCAAACGTTTAAATATAAAGATAGCGTTTGAAGCTTCAAACTGTGGGGCTGTCTTAAACCCAGAGGTAAAAACGCATATATACCGTATTGCTCAAGAAACATTAAATAATGTTGCAAAACATGCCGATGCCCGAAAGATTCATATTCGATTGACCTGCGATGATGAGACGGTCAGGCTTTTTATTCAAGATGATGGTAAAGGTGTTGAGATTGATCACCAGGTTATGGGAAAAGGGCTAGGCCTGCTTGGAATCCGGGAAAGGGTCGCTATGATGAAAGGTGAATTTAAGATCGAATCCGCACTCGGGCAAGGAACCAAACTTACAGTTGAAATGCCTATCCGGCTAGGAGAAAAACAATGAAAAAAATCAAGGTGATCATTGCCGATGATCATACCATTGTTCGAAAAGGACTTTGTTCACTCTTGGATGGGGAAAATGATATTGACGTCATCGGTGAGGCTGAAAACGGCAGAGAGGCGATTAAACAGGTGGAAAAACTCATGCCGGATGTTGTTTTATTGGATATCAGCATGCCAGGCCTAAACGGTCTGGAAGCGACGCGCCAATTGAAAAAAAAGTTTCCAAAGTTAAGAATTTTAATTTTAACGATGCATGATAACGATGAATATATTTTCGAGACGCTCAGAGCCGGTGCTTCCGGATATCTGGTTAAACGCTCAGCGCCCAATGAACTGATATCTGCGATAAAAGCTGTTTGCCGGGGGGAGTCCTTTTTAAGCCCATCCATTTCGAAGCGGGTCATTGAAACATATGTCCGGGGGGCAAGCCGTGAAGACGGCGATGAGGCCTACGGCAAATTAACCGATCGGGAAAGAGAGGTGTTGCAGCTGATTGCTGAGGGAAAGCTGAATCGAGAAATCGCCGAACTGCTCCATATCAGTGTCAAAACCGTCGAGAGCCATCGCGCGCATATTGTTGAAAAGCTGAATATCCGTAACACTGCCGAATTAACCCAGTATGCCATCCGAAAGGGGATTATCAGAATAGAAACATAGTCGTTCCTGAAACTTATTCCCGCCCTAAACGGCAAACTCGCCGCCAGACCATATGCTTTCGGTAACCAAATAAATATATAATCCGGACAAATATCCGTATCAGGGTTAACCCCGATGTAAAAATAAGGATTTTTAATCTAAATATCAGGTTTCTCCCGATATATTTCTTGGTTTTTTCCCATTAAGGTATAGACATTCAAATGTGAGTATGGGTGGCATTCAGGAATTGAAATAAAGAGGCTTATGATCAATCAGGACGCTTGGTCATCGTGATTTTAATTTATTCGTTGTCGCGCTACCTAAGGTTAAATCCACACAGTATACTCACTTAAACCGCAAACCATATCGGATAAGGAGGAGCATGATGGGAGCAATCAAAAAAGTTCTTTATGTTGCCGTCATTTTGGCGATCGGGCTAAGCTTTGGTGTTAATTCCGCCGACGCAAAAATGACCTTTAACGTATTGGGGCAGCCCTTGGCAACAGGCCTCATTCAGAAAAACAAAGAGCAACCCTTTTTTGAAAATTTCAGTAAAAATACCGGCCTGGATATCGATAGCAACTACAAACCTATCGATGTGACAGGAATTAAATCAGAAGAGACCCTGCGGGTATTGAAAAATGGCCTGTTTGATATTGTGTCGATACGCACTGCACAGGCTGCAAGGGATGAGCCGTTTCTTCTGGGTCAGGATCTGGTGGGACTAAACCCCGATTATAAAATGGCCCGCAAAGTTTATGACGCCTACAAGCCCCATTTTGATGCACGTTTAAGAGAAGTATTTAACGCACGCCTGCTGGGGTTATGGCCGTTTGGGCCCCAGGTTTTATTTTCCAAAAAACCGATTAATGGCCTTAAGGATATTAAGGGGTTGAAAGTTCGCGTATATGACCAGAGCTTGGCAATGTTTGTCGAAAGTTTAGGCGCAATTCCTGTCCCCATCGGATTTTCGGAAGTTCAACAGGCGCTTGCACGCGGCGTTGTGGATGCGGCGATTACAGGAGCAAGTTCGGCCAACTCAGCCGGCTGGCCGGAAGTCACCGAGTATTTCATGCCCATTGGTTTCCAGGTCGGGTTTAATGGGTATGCCATCAATATGGACACATGGAAAAAACTTTCCGCCAGCCAGCAGAAACAGCTCCAGGCTGCCATAGACAAACTGTGCGATGATATCTGGGTTTATTCTGAAGAAATATTTAACGATGCCTTGCGCTGCAATGTAGGGAAAGAACCCTGCGAAACGGTTACAAAGTACAACATGAAAGAAGTGACGGTTACAGAAGCGGATCTCAAACTGGTCTCCGAAGCGGTAATGAAGATTTCCTACCCGAACTGGGTAAAGGTCACGGAAAAAAGTTATCCCGATGCCGCTAAAAAATGGAAAGAAGCGATTGGGCCGATTCTCGGCGCTCAATAAGGAATAAATGATAACATCACTGGACGCTTTGCATGATAAGTACGAATGCAAAGCGCCCAGTGGTTTTTAGCAAAGCCTAACCAGGGCGAAAAAACATGAAAATCATTTCAAAGGTTTTAAGTTGTATTTTTGGTTATTTATGCCTGGGCTTGTCGATTCTGGTCTGCGTTGAAGTCATTGGCCGCAAGGTATTTTCCGTATCTCTTCAGGGGGCGGATGAGTTGGGCGGCTATGTTTTGGCGGTTGGATCCTGCCTGGCCTTCTGTGTGGCTTTAATCGGGCGAAACCACATGCGAATCGATATCTTTCACTACCGTTTGCCGGGGAAAATACAGGCGATTCTAAACTGGGTGGCAATTGTAACCCTTGCGCTTTTCGGACTGCTTTTGGCAACAACGGGATTTGGGATTATTCGAGACACGTTTAGCTATCACAGCACCGCCCCGACACCGTGGGCGACCCCGCTCATTTATCCGCAGGGGTTCTGGTATGCCGGGCTATTCATGTTTGCCGTTATTGGAGTCATCTTGGCATTTAGGGCAACGAAGCTATTGCTCAAAAATCGGCTCAAGGAGCTCCAGTCTGAATTTCAACCAAAAGCAGCAGCTGAGGAGCTTGAAGAAGAGCTGGAGAATGCGGCAAGGCGATAGCCGAGCGCTGGAGATGAGTATATGGATGTCGGGATTATTTTTATAGCCTTTATGATTGGATTAGGACTGCTCCTGATCGGTATTCCCATTGGCGTTGTGATGGTCCTTATGGGCACCATCGGTGGGGTGATCGTTTATGGTCCTCCTTTTATTGGTTCAATCGGTAGTGTCGTCTGGGGAGTTCAGAACGAAAACATTCTAACAGCCGTTCCGTTATTTATTTTGATGGGCGAATTGCTCTTGCGGACCGGAGTTGCAGACGGAATGTATAAAGGCCTGTCCGTTTGGTTCAGGAGGCTTCCAGGCGGCCTGATTCATACCAACATCGGCTGCTCCGCGCTTTTTGCAGCAACCACCGGCTCATCGGTGGCGTGCGCGGCAACCATTGGCAATGTGGCCCTTCCGGAACTTGATAAACGGGGTTATTCCAAGCGTCAGGCCCTTGGTTCACTGGCTGCGGGTGGTACGTTGGGCATCTTGATCCCCCCCAGCATTGCGTTGTTGATCTATGGCGGCCTTACCAACAACTCCATCAGCAAGCTGTTTGTGGCGGGCGTCATTCCAGGAATATTGCTGACCTTATCTTTTATGCTTTACATACTGATTATCAATATCAAAGATAAATCCTTTCGGAATGAGCCTGCTCCTACCTGGCGTGAGCGAATGGCTTCTTTACCGTTGCTGATTCCACCGCTCGTCATTTTTTTGGTTGTCATGGGAAGTATTTATTTCGGAATTGCAACCCCCACAGAATCTGCAGCCCTGGGCATTATGACGGCACTGTTATTTGCCATAAGAAGGCGAAAACTGACGCTGAAAGTTTTACACTCCTGTTTTGTGCGGTCGGCCCAATTAACCGGTATGATTTTGCTGATCATCGTGGGTGCGTTTATCTTAAATCTGCTGCTCAGTCTTGTCGGCGTCGCCCAGGTCATGACGAAATGGGTTATTTCGATGAACCTTTCGTTAAATAATCTTCTGTTGATACTGATTGTTTTCTATCTGATCCTGGGTTGCTTTTTAGATGTGTTGTCCATCCAGGTTGCCACCATTCCCATTGCTTATCCCATTGTTACGGCGGTGGGGGGTGATCCCATCTGGTTTGGTATTTTTATTGTCTTGATGAGCGAAATCGGCATGATCACGCCGCCGGTTGGAATGAATCTTTTTGTCATCCAGGGTGTCCGGCGGGATGGCGGGGATTTGGCTGATACCATTTGGGGCGCCGTTCCCTTTGTATTTATCATGATGGCTTTTACATTGCTGTTGATCGTATTTCCAGAAATTGTTTTATGGCTGCCGAGTAAAATGTAACCAACAGGGAACAGTAAAATGCAGAAAATGGGCATACCTGATCGACTTTTAATTGCCGTAGGCGGCAATGCCATCCATCCGGCCGGCATCAGGGGAACTTCCGAAGAACAGTTTCAATACGCCGCTGCCGCAGGCCGTTCCCTGCTGCCGATCATGCTGCTGGAAAACGAACTGATCATTACTCATGGCAACGGTCCCGGTGTCGGAAAGGTCATCATGCGCCAGACGATTGCGCGCGATCGGGTCGCACCCATGTCACTGGATATCTGCGTCGCCAACAGTCAGGGCGGAATTGCTTATGTGCTG
Organism: Desulfobacterales bacterium; assembly: GCA_029211065.1. Taxonomy (NCBI): domain Bacteria; kingdom Pseudomonadati; phylum Thermodesulfobacteriota; class Desulfobacteria; order Desulfobacterales; species Desulfobacterales bacterium. The sequence continues at coordinate 10,941 of JARGFK010000094.1, read as the reverse complement.
ATGCAGGCTTTTGAAAATGCGCTTCGCGAAGCCGGCAACCAGAGACATGTTGTATGTCTGTTGACCCAGGTGGAGGTCGATCCCGAAGACCCCGCTTTCAATCATGCAACAAAGCCCATCGGATATTTTTTCAGCAATGATGAAGCGAAGGCGCTGGCCAAAGAACTTGGTTGGCAGATGCGGGAAGACTCCGGCCGGGGATGGCGCTTGGTAGTACCTTCACCGAAACCGAAGCACATTTGTGACATTTCCCTGGTGGAGGCGGTTGCGAAAAGAGGCACGATCATCATTGCAGGCGGCGGCGGCGGCATCCCTGTTGTTCGAGACCGGCGGGGAGTCCGGCGCGGCATCGAGGCTGTTATCGACAAGGACCTTACTTCCGCGCACATGGCCAATGTTTTGGGGATAAAGGATATGATGATTTTGACCGGTGTTCCGCATATCATGCTGCATTTCGGAACGCCCCGGCAAAAGGAGATAACGTCAGCCACGGTAGCAGAAATGCGTCGGTATGTTGCCGAAGGCCATTTCCCGGAAGGCAGTATGGGCCCAAAGGTGGAAGCTGCCATCCGTTTTATCGAAGGGGGTGGAAATCGTGTCATAATTTCGCAACTGGAAACCGCATTTGCCGCACTAAAAGGAGAGACCGGTACCCACATCTGCCGGGATGACTCCTGAATTATAATATAGAAACCATGTATCCGGCCACAGATCGAATCAGACAGACAATTCGTTATCCGGTTCAGCTGGCGGGGAGTTATGCCTGCCGTGCCCTGGAATCCAATTTTTCCTGGAAGGTGCTGGCCGTTTTCAAACAGGGATTTTACTGTCAGAATAGAGTCGGAGATCTCATTTTCATCGCTTCGCTTTCCATCCGTCCGGGACCGCTTAATATTTTGTGCAGGGTGCCCGATCCTGTCAACTGGGTGGAAGAAGGCCTTACCCCGGAGTCGGCCGTTGATTTCGACGGGGAAACAATCCGGATCGATAACTGCTTTGTATTCACGTGTCAAAACGTTCGGCAATGGCAACCTAAAGATATCTCTAAAGAATGGGCCTTGGATGTCATCGCCGAAAGGATAAGCGTATTATCTGCTGAGGCGCATAATCGCGAACTGTCGGACGGACTCGGCCCTCTGATTCTATTTCTTTTCAGAACGGAGCAAAGACCGACGGCTATAATGACGCATCTTATAAAAATGGCCTGGGGCAGCGCCGAGCGTCTTTCAGAGTGGCTATCGTCTGAATTTTCGGGAAGGCCGATCGGCATTTCGGCCATCCGGAATGAAATCCGGACACTTATCGGATTGGGTCCGGGGCTGACCCCGGCGGGAGATGATTTTTTAGGCGGCATTCTGATCACGCTTTATGCCTTGGGAAGGGAAGATTTATCCCAAAAGCTGGCTCATTATTTGCTCCCCATGGCAAGGGTGCGAACTGGAAAAATCAGTTTTGCCCACCTGCTTTGCGCCTCACAGGGTCAGGGACATGATGCCTTGCATCAAACAATATCAATGTTAAGCGTGAAAAGAGAAACCCGATTGAGAGCAATCCTAAGAACAATGGACACTGTCGGGCACACCTCCGGTTGGGATGCGCTGGCCGGGGTTGCGCTGGTGTTTAAATCACTGTTAGCGGTAAAAGAAAAGTAACAATTTACCTAAGCCTGACAAATGCCGGCTGGACAAAAGAATGGTTCATGGAGGAGATTGTATCAGGAGATTCGTATGATAGTAAAGACAGACATTATGCCCTCTTTTTACCAGGATTCCGTTATTTTAATGCGAATCGCCGGGCAGATACGTCAACGACCCGGGGTAAAAGAAGCGGCTTTGTTTATGGGGACGCCTTCCAATCAAGAGTTGCTTCGGCAGATCGGACTGGCCACGGCCGAAGGCACAAAAGCCAGTGCCAATGATTTGATTATTACCATTGCGGCCGATTCGGAAGCGGATGCCGAAAAAGCCGTCGTTGCAGCCAAGGAGCTCCTGGCGGCGCGGCGGCAGGCAATGGATGAATCTCATGAGTATCGGCCGCGAACGTTGGATTCTGCCATTCGATCCATGCCGGATGCCAATTTGGTTTGCATTTCGGTGCCGGGGGCCTATGCCAAGTTCGAAGCGATGAAGGCACTCCGGAGGGGTCTTCATGTTTTTCTCTTTAGCGACAATGTTCCCATTGAGGCGGAAATCGAACTGAAGCAGGAAGCCGTTAAACGGGGGCTTTTTTGTATGGGGCCGGATCAGGGAACCGCATACATAAACGGAGTCGGCCTGGGATTTGCGAATGTGGTACCCAGAGGACGAATCGGTTGTGTATCTGCATCTGGAACAGGGCTGCAGGCGGTTGCGGCACGGATCAGTATGCTGGGCGAAGGTGTCTCCCACGGAATCGGGGTGGGGGGCCGAGACCTGTCCCAACAAGTCGGTGGAATAATGACCGGGTTCGCCTTTAAGGCATTGGCGGGGGATGCCGCCACTGAAGTTATCATACTAGTTTCAAAACCGATTTGCATCGCTGTTAAATCGAAAATCGAAGAAATCATAAGAAACATAAAAAAACCGGTCATTATATGCTGCATCGGCACATCAGATTTTAATGTTGATGGTGCCATCTCTGTAAGGACGCTGGATGAAGCGACGGATGCCGCGGTAGCCGTTTTGAAAGGAAAACGTTGGCTGCCGAAATATTTCAGCGATCATCAGATAATTAAGGATAAGCTGGATCAAATTAGGGACAGAGACGCTTTGGCCGGGAGTAATATTTTGGGTCTATATACCGGCGGAACGCTCGCCTATGAATCTCATTTGCTGCTGGAGTCGTTTTTAGGAACGGTGGGTTATAATAAGACAAAAATTGAAGACCATATGCATCTGATACTCGACCTGGGGGATGATGTTTATACCGTCGGGCGTCCTCATCCGATGATTGACCCGCAGAAGCGAACAGAGATGATTTTAGAAATGGAAAAAAGAAAAGGTGTGAATATATTGCTCCTTGACCTTGTTTTAGGGAAAGGGTCGCATGAAAATCCCGCTGAACCGCTTGTCGCTGCGGTAAGGGAGATTCATAACAGATTTAGGAAAAACGGCAGGCCATTTGCTGTGCTTGCTTCTGTTATTGGAACGGCAATGGATCCGCAGGATTTTAATCTACAAATCAAACAACTGCAGGAAGCTGAAATAAATATTTTCCCTTCCAATGCAGAGGCTGCCCGTTTTGCAGCCCTTTTAGTGAAACCGGAACTTTATAACCAATTCGTCGAGAGTGACTCATGAACCAGAAAAACATACTAGATGCACCCCTGCATGTTATCAATATCGGCCTTGAAGGATTTGCCCAGGATCTTCGCGCTGCTGGAATTGATGTGATTCAACTCGATTGGCGCCCTCCGATCGGCGGCAATACACGGCTGGCCGCCCTGCTGGCAAATCTTGATGATGAAAATTAGAAATAATTAATGGCAGATTGCGCGATGGACAGGTACAATTGATGAAAATTGGAACCGTAACCGTTGATAATACTAAAAGACTGGTATCTTTTGTGGAAGAATATGTAATTGACCTAAATGCGGCATACCTGTCACTGCTATCAGATCAAGGGCTTATGAATCCCGGTGCGCGGGTAAATTCTGAACTGCCTTCGGATCTTTTGCAGTTTTTACAGAAGGGGCGCGATTCACTTGTTGCCGCGCAGCATTCAATAGATTACGCATTAAAAAACGTTGAGAAAAAAACCGGACTGGTTCAACGTCAGTCCGAGGTAACATTCGCTGCTTCGCACAGGCCCCCCAAAATTATCTGCACCGGTAATAATTACCGGGATTACCGGAAAATTCTGGGAATACCTGCCTCACCGGTGCCCCTGCTGATATTGAAGTCGCCTTCAGCCGTCATCGGTCATGAGGAAACTGTTTATATTCCAGATGGCTATGGGCCTGTTTATCATGAATGGGAATTCTCATGCATTATTTCCAAGCGATGTAAAAACATTCCAAGAGATCGGGTCCATGAGGCGATTTTCGGCTACACCATATTAAACGATTTGACCGGGCGAAGTTTTGAAGCTGCAAACAGGGAGTTTAAGCCCTGGGGGAAAAACATGGACACCTTTGCCCCCATGGGACCATGGATTGTCACAGCAGACGATATGCCGGATCAAATATATAATCTTGAGACGCTCAGGCGGCGAAACGGCCGGATTGAATGTGAATCCAATACGGCCAATATGGATTTTGGATTTGAGGAAATCATCGAGTTTGTTTCAACGTTTATTACACTGGAACCAGGTGATGTTGTCACAACATCGACGCCACCGGCCGGTCCGATCACTCCGGGAGATACGATAGAAGCTGAAATTGAGGGGATCGGCATTTTGAGAAATCAGGTGAAAAGCCTGCCGGTAGATCTTAAATATGCAAAGTTTGCAAAAATTGTATAAGTTTTTTTTCTTTAAGGGAATACTGAAAAGCGGATAACGTTTTAAGCGGCCCGGAAACGTGTCCCCGGATGTATATTTAACGGGCCGATTCGAAAAAGGGAGAGACGCATGAGTATCGGAACGGCAAACAGAGAGTGCATTAAACGGGTTCAGGAAAGTACCGCCATACTGGCAGACATTCGATTGGCACGGGATGTTGTCCCGGGGATAGAGGATTATACGGTTTTTCATGCCGGCCCGCCTTTAACATGGGATCGAATGTGCGGCCCCATGCGGGGCGCCATCATCGGCGCATGCCTCTTTGAGGGTTGGGCAAAGACGCCTGAAGAGGTATTTTCTATTGCAGAGAAAGGAAAGTTAAAATTTGATTCCAGCCATCACCATCATGCCATTGGACCGATGTCAGGTATTATTACACCCTCCATGCGGGTGCATGTGGTTTGCAATGACAAGTATAATGTCGAGACGTATTCAACGCTTTATATGGGGGTTGGAAAAGTTTTGAGACACGGCGCTTATGACGGAGAGGTGCTGGAGAAGCTAAGGTGGATGAATCATGAGCTGGCACCCCTTCTTAAGGAAGCCATCCAGCGGGCTGAAGGGATCGATATCAAAAATATCATCGCCCAGGCTGTTCAGATGGGAGATGAAATGCATAATCGGAACAAGGCCAGCAATTCACTGTTCCTCATCAGCCTGGTTCCGCACCTTATTGCCGTTGGGGAAAAAGCAGGCGTATTAAAAGCGGTGAATTTCATCGAAAGCGCAGGCCACTTTATTCTGAACAGTGTCATGGCCGGTTGTAAAGGGATGCTGGATGCCGGAGCCGGCATAAAAGGATCCACCATCGTAACGGCAATTGCCCGCAACGGTACTGAGACCGGTATTCGCGTCAGCGGCACCGGCGATCAATGGTTTACGGCACCGGCGCCAATGATTGACGGCATCTATTTTCCCGGCTTTGGGCCTGAAGACGCCAATCCGGACTTGGGTGATTCCGCGATTGCCGAAACGGCAGGCTTGGGCTCTTTGGCCATGGCGGGAGCGCCGGCCGTTGTTGGATATATCGGGGGAACACCACAGTTTGCGGTCCAAACCACTCAAAAAATGTATGAAATTACAATCGCCGAGCATGAACATTTTAAAATACCATTTTTAAATTTTAAGGGAACCCCGTTTGGCATAGATATTCGCAAGGTAGTGGAAACGGGCATTACGCCGGTCATCAATACGGGGATTGCCTGCAAGAGACCAGGTGTCGGGCAGATTGGAGCGGGGCTGACCGCTGCACCCATGGAGTGTTTTGTCAAGGCATTGGAAGCATTTGCAAAAACGCAAGGCTTCGGGGAAGGTTTATAAAATAAGAGAACTCTCCCCGACGGCGTCAGTTTTCATATCTTAATACATTTATAAAACTGTCAATCGGGCACTGTCACAGTTTGGTCTGGATCAAAGAATAAAATGAGTTTAAACAAAATGAGCGCGGTTTTTGCGGCAGCTGCGATACGCGGCGGCAAAATAACATCAGAAGAACTGGTCAGGGCTTGCCTGGACCGCATTGTTGAGACTGAAGAAACAGTACGCGCCTGGACCTATCTTGATCGTGAGTATGCCGTAAAGCAAGCTCAGGATGCCGATATAAAACTAAGAAGCGGAAAAGAAGTCGGACCGCTTCACGGTCTTCCGGTTGGAATAAAAGATATTTTCGATACGGCCGACATGCCGACTGAAAACGGTACGATTCTACATGCCGGGAGACAGCCCGGTGAAGACGCTACAGCCGTGTCACTGCTGCGTGAGGCCGGTGCGATTATCATGGGGAAAACCGTTACGACCGAACTGGCTGTTTACGCACCCGGAAAGACCACCAATCCCTATGATTCCAGACGAACTCCCGGGGGGTCGTCCAGTGGTTCGGCTGCAGCGGTTGCGGCCTTCATGGTACCGCTGGCCATCGGAACGCAAACAAACGGGTCTGTTATTCGCCCGGCATCCTATTGTGGGGTTTATGGCTATAAACCGACTCATGGACGCATTTCCAGGCATGGCGTCTTAAGTCAATCACGCGTCCTTGACCAAGTTGGTGTGTTTGCCCGCTCAATTGAAGATGCAGCCCTGATTGCTCAGCAGTTGATGGCATTCGATAACAAGGATCCCGATGTAAAGCCAAAAGGACGATTTGATCTCAATGAGGCCTTAATGGGAGGACCGCCCATTCGACCCAGGCTCGCCTTTGTCAAATCCCCGGTCTGGGGCCTTGCATCGGATATTACTCAAGATGCTTTTGCAAGGATGGCTGCACAGCTCAGTGAAAACGTGAAAGAAGTTAAGCTTCCTAATGTGTTCGAAAGGGCTATAGACTGGCATCGCACCATCATGGAATCGGACCTGGCCAAGAGCTTTGAGGTGGAATATATTTCCGGCAGAGATAAGATGAGCCCGATCCTTTGCGAAATGATAGCGCGGGGCCAGACGTATTCCGCGGTGGATTATAACAAAGCGGTTGAAGCAATTTCGACGTTGAACAACGAACTCGGAAAAATATTTTCAGCCTATGATGCCATTCTTACACCGGCGACAAGCGGTGAGGCGCCGATAGGGCTTGATTCTACAGGTAGTCCGATATTTTGTACGCTCTGGACGCTGTGCGGCGTTCCGAGCATCAACCTGCCAATTTTAAAAGGGGCGGAGAATATGCCGATGGGAGTTCAGCTGGTGGCACCACGGGGGGATGACTACCGGTTGCTGCGAATCGCCAAATGGCTGGTTAATGAAGTGCCGTTTAAATCCTAATCTTAATATTTCTGAGAAAGAAAAAGATGATCATAAATGCAAAGGTGTTGACCGCCCGGGAGTTTAAGCCCTTTGGGCAGGTTCTCATGGGCCGCGATAAAGGAGAAGAGCGCCTTGCCTATGCGGCCAAGATGCATAACAGCCGTGTTGCAGCTAAACCCAATATGACTTTTATGAGGCTCCTTCCGGCAAAACAGCCGATTCTGATTGAGTGCCTTGAGCGGCACGTTTATTCCAATCAAACCTTTATCCCGCTTGGTGGAACGCATCATCTGGTGGCGGTGTGTCCTTCAGACAAAAAAGGACAACCCGTTATTGATAAACTGGTGGCATTTGTTGCGGATGGTTCGCAGGCAGTCAATTACAATGCCGGTATATGGCATGCACCCCGGACCGTTATCAAGGGCCCGGGTGCGTTTATCATGTTCAGATGGGACGAAGAGAATCCCTTAGATGTTGAATTGTTACAATTGGAAGTCGCAGTTAAAATTAATTTAATCAGTTTGACTTAATTCGGGCTCGATATATATACTCCTTCAAAAAAGGGGGTTTTCCCAGGATAGCTACAATGGAACGAAATCGCAGCAGGAGGGGAAACGATGAATTCGACGCGTGACTTTGTAGACTGGAGTTCCGAGAAACAGTGCCGGCAGGTGGTAAAGGCGCTTCAAAAGAACGAGTTTGCGGCAAGTTATTGTTCAAGTTCCCAAGAGGCTTTTGATTTCATCATCACCGAAGCCCAGACGGCCAAAACGATCGGGCTGGGCGGTTCCCGATCGGTGGCCGACCTAAACATTGTCGAAAAGCTCAGGGCGATGGGCAAGGAGATTCTCGTCTCCAAGGGGTCGGACGTGACGCCTGAAAAGGGCATGGAGATTCGGCGGCGCCAGCTGACCTGCGACCTGTTCCTTTGCAGTGCCAATGCCGTTACCCTTTCGGGTTATCTGGTCAATATCGACAATACCGGCAACCGGACCGGGGCGATGATGTTCGGACCACACAGGGTGATAATGGTGGTCGGACGAAATAAGATCGTGGCCGGCACCACTGATGATGCGATCCGGCGGGTTAAGAATCAGGCTGCGCCGCCTAATGCCAGGCGGTTGAAATACGAGACCCCCTGTGCCAAAACCGGTTTCTGTTCCGACTGCAGCGTCCCCCAGCGGATTTGCCGGGTGATAACCATTATGGAGCGCAAGCCGGTACGGACTGATGTGCGGGTTCTGGTGGTAAATGAAGACATGGGATTCTGATTATAACCTATTTCAAAAAAGTCTTTTCGCCCCATATCGGCGTTGAAGCCGCGTATCAAATCATCGAAATACACAAGTATTCCTGCGGGTTGATGCTTGGCTTCGCCTTGATCTGGAACAAAAATCTTTTTTTTGAGATAGGTTATAGAAACCATTTTAATTTCCCGATTTCAACCCGCAACAAAACCTTCCCCGACTCAATCCTTGTTCATTCAGTTGAAAGTCAGCCCTTTTGTAATACCGGCTGTCCGCCGGCCCAGCCGCCTGCAGACCCTGCTGAAAACCTTTACAAACAGCAAATAATCCTTATGTTATTGGCAAGATAACCGACTGAAATTTTAAAGCATTATTTAATTATAAGTCGGCGGCTCCCATTTGCTGGGGGAGGGACAACAATGAACGCGTTAACACAATATCATAACCATAAATATTTGATGGTTGCGGGGGTCTTTGGCGCAATTGCCCTTATCAGCGGTTGTTCGTCGCTGCTGCCCTCTACCAAGATATATACGGAATCACCATGGGAGAGTTATGAAGCTATAAGAGATGCTTATGACAATATTGTGCCCGGACAAACAACGCTGAAAGAATTGGAAGTTCTTGGATTTGATCCGTATAAAACGCCTAACGTAGAATTTCTCAACTATCTGGACATCATTCAAAAATTCATGCCGAACCAGTCGATTCGAATTGAAGACCTTGATCCGGCCATCCAAACCTGCCTAAAGGTGAAGGACGGCTGTTCCGGCCTCAAAGTATCCCCGGAATTGATCCGTAATAAACGCTACGGCAATCTGTTCCTGGACCTGTTTAATTTTGATCGAAAGACCCGAACCTCCGGCTGGCGGTTTGACGCCCTGCTGGTGGTGGTCGATAATGTAATTGTATATAAGCTTTCCAGCGGTCAGCCCAAAGTTTTAAGGGATGAAAATAAACGTAATCCCCTGGGGCCGCTTCAGGATATCCGTGTAAATACGCCCGGCGTAGATCTAAAATAATTAGCGGCTTTTCTGGTGGCTTCGAAATTTTCCGAAGACAAGGATCATGCAGTTATGCTGGTCCGGGCAAGCATTTTGATTGCCAAGGCAGACAGCACGCTCAGCAAAAGAGAAGAAGAAGTGATCGGAAAAATCTGTCGAGTACTGAATCTGAATACCTCGGAAGCCATCTGTATCAATCCCTCCGCATAAAACGGATATATGATGTTCAGTTTGATAATAACGCTAGTGATTATCCCTTGGAGCCCAGTCGCAGCCCGCCGTGGATATAATACACATCGCCGGTAAGGGCTTCATTGCGGAAGAGTTCGCCGATCAAGGAGGCTACCTCCTGAGGTTCCACCAGGCGCTGGATCGGCACGTTTTCCAATATCCCTTCCAGTGCTTTCTGATTCATCCCTTTTACCATGGGAGTGCCTACATAGCCGGGGGCTACCGCTACACAGCGGATCTGCTGGGCAACGTTGCGCCTGAAAAATTCGGCGCAAATCACCTTGGGAATCACCGACATGGCGGCTTTGGTGGAGGAATAGTTGATCTGACCGGCCGTACCCAGTGACCCGGTAGAGGATATGAGGCAGATAAGCCCTTTGCACTGATGGTTGATCATCTGTTCGGCACACTCGCGAATGGTTAAAAAAACACCGGTCAAGTTGATGTCCAGAACAGACTGGAACTGTTCCAACGACATTTTGCGTTTAACGGCGCCGCGCTTTGAATCCACGGAAAGAAAAAGACCGTCTTTGATGATACCGGCGCACGGCAAGACGAGGTTGATGGCGCCGAAACGTTCGATGGCCAGCCTGGCCAGGGCCATATTGTCGGCTTCTTTGGTAACGTCGCAGCTATGCGTAACCACGGACGCACCCATCTGCAGCAGGTCATTTTCAACCCGGGCGAGAGCGTCCGGAACAACATCCCCCAACACCACGCGCCCTCCCTGGCCGGCCCAATATTTAGCCACGGCTTCACCGATCCCGCTGGCACCGCCGGTAATGACGGCAACTGAATCTTTGATGCTCAACATGCTCGGGTCTCCCTATCGGTTAAAAATTTAATAGAAATCGCGGATTATCTTTTATTCAATGAACGTTTGGATGTTTTCTTTGATGGTCAGGGTCCTTTCCTGGCCGGCAAGTCTTTATGCCACAGCCATGTTGGAGCCACCCGCCGAGCGGCAGCGCGTGGAAAATGCGACGCCGGGCGGATTCTTACTTAACATTCTGATAATTATGTAAAATAATTTAAATTGATTTATCAACATACACCTTTCAGGCGCTGACCGGCAACAACAATTTAATAATATTCTCATTGACACTGAGAAATCCCGGTGATGTCGGACGCTGTTGACAATCCAAGTCTTTTTGGATAGCTTTTAACCTGATTTTATCAACCTCCCATAACCACGCGAGCTGGCAATTTTTCGCCCATATATGTAAACAGGTAAATGCGATGAT
>JARGFK010000093.1 GCA_029211065.1 Desulfobacterales bacterium | reverse complement strand
CATAGAATCACACACGCGAAAACAACGAATGCGGGGACGGCAGAATGGCTAAACAAAATTTACGAAGTCAAATTAATAAGTTCTCTTTTTACGGGCAATTCGCCTTGAGTGTTTAAGATGCCCAATATGACTATGCAAGGAGATATGGAGTTGGAGAAAACGTCATCTCGGAATCATTTTCCTGCAAAATGTCTGGAATGTGCCAAATCATCCAAGCCATTCATTCATGGTAAGTGCAGATTTTGCCAGGATTTGAATTTTCAAGAAGAAGTACTTTGTGATCTAAACCGGTCAATACAGAATCCGACCTTTTTTGAATGCCATGCTTTTCAGCCGTTGCTGAAACTAATCTCGTCATCTGGACAGAACACTCGGCCGGAACACAAAGTCCAGTCTGCGAAGATTACCTTAGACAAGCTGTTTAATTCCGACAAGGTAAAGTATCAACGGGCGTTGGCTCTGCAAAAACTGGCACGTAATCCCGACGATGTGATACTTGAGATCAAGTACCATTTTGCCTGGAACGTGATCGGCAGAAGACCAGCCTTTGAGGCGGCAGTATCTATGATTGACTTCATTAGTAATACTATCACGACTTGTAGCAAGGCTGTGGGTGGTTTTGCCGGTCTCCTGTGGTTGGCTCCAGACCATATACATTTATACGTGGATTCGGATGGGGAAGTCTCTCCGGACAATATGGCTCAAAAACTGAAACGGTTATCAGAAGCACCGATTCTTGAGCGGTTTCCTAACCTTATTGCATCTCCAAAGGTAGAAATAGGGCTGTGGGACGAAGCTTACTTCGTAGAAACATTAGGCTGAAACAGAACATATGCATGTAGAGTGATTGCGTGAATCGGAGTATCTTGCAATACTTTATGGTTTCGTTGTAGATAACGGCTATCATTCCTAAACGAAACCATAAAATGTAGAAGTGCAAACTATCAATAATAGTTTGCGCTTTCGATTTTAAATGCCACCTACAATTTGGAATATCGCTTTAAGTGCTATTGCGGATGACTTCCGGGGAGCCGAAAAAACCCTTTTTAACGATCTTTTTTCAATTTCTGACGAACCTGGTCTTTCAACCAGCCGAGCCAGGGATCGAAACCCTTTTCGGTTTTGGAGGAAAGTTCAAAGATCGGCATCTGCGGATGGATTTTGTGGATATAGTTGACGGCGGCTTCGCGGTCATAGTCGAGGTAAGGGAGCAAATCGATTTTGTTCAGCAGGGCCACCTCGCAGACGCGAAACATCAGCGGATATTTAACCGGTTTGTCTTCTCCTTCGGTCACGCTGAGAATTACAACCCGGGCGTCCTCGCCGATGTCGAATTCGGCCGGGCAGACCAGGTTCCCCACATTTTCGACAATCAGACAGTCGATAGCGTTTAGGTCTAAATCTTCGGCCGCTTTCCCGATCACATGGGCGGCCAGGTGACAGTCACCGCCGAACTCGTCGGTGTTGATCTGGACCACCGGCGCGCCGGTCCTTGCCAGCCGGTCGGCATCGTTGGAGGTACAGATATCGCCCACAATAACGGCGCATTTGACATCCGGCATGATGCGGACCAGAGTTTTTTCCAGGGTGGTGGTTTTGCCCGATCCCGGAGAGCTCATCAGGTTCAGGACAAAAATGCCTTTATCCGCAAACATCTTCCGGTTCAGGGCGGCCATGGTGTCATTGGCGTCCAGCACTTTTCGAACAACTTTGATTTCCATTTTTTAGAATCCTCGTCTGGGTACACTTGTCCCATTATACAATGCCGATTTTAAATCCCTCCTAAGAGGCTGTCCGACAACCTTTAATTCCTCTCCCCCTTGTGGGGAGAGGTTAGGTGAGGGGGGGAATAAATTCAGTTATTTACACCCTCACCCCGACCCTCTCCCAAGATGGGAGAGGGAGTTATCGGACAGGCTCCTAACCTCCCTTTGGCAAAGAGGGGTTGGGGGAGATTTTTACGATATCTTTCTATTCTGCGACGTTCAATTAAAACAGCCCTATGAAGCTGCCTCCGGTATAGGGCGGCTTATTCCGCTACTTCCAAAGATATGATCTCGATCTCCCGGCCGGTCACAATGTCCACCTCGCCGTCTGGACACGTTTTGCATCTAAAATCCGGCCCAATAACGGTCCATTCATTCCGGCAGCTGCGACATTTTACAACCACCGGAACCTCTTTGATATCAAGGGTTGACCCGGCAAAAGGCGTGTCCTTTGAGACCACTTCGAAACAAAACCGCAGGCTTGAAGGAACCACCGCAGCCAGCTTGCCGATCTTCAGGTTCACTTTTTCAATCCGGACATCCTCGCTTCCGGTCGGCAGCGAACTCCTGGCGATTTCCATGATCTGCAGTGCGATTCCCATTTCGTGCATGCTATGTAACTTTTCAGGATAACTGCTTTAAGGGTTCAGGATCTGGTACTTAAATATACTTCTAAAAAAAATCCCCCTTGCCCCCTTTACTAAAGGGGGAATATTTCTCCTCCCTTTGATAAAGGGAGGTTGGGAGGGATTTTTATTTGCCGTAGTTCTTTAGCGACTTAAACCGTTATCATGCTCGATATCAACCTCAAATTCGGCGATTTTTTCAACAGCCTGTAAGAGCCGCACCTACAGGATGATACAGAGCACATCACCCCTGGCAACGGAATTGCCCGATTCAAAATAAATTTTTTTAATGGTTCCGGACGCCGGCGCCGCCAGGGCGTTTTCCATTTTCATGGCCTCCAGCACCACGACCGTTTCGCCTTCCTTGACGTTGTCGCCAACCTGCTTTTCAAACCGGACAATCATGCCCGGCATGGGGGATTCCAGCGGAGTGCCGGTCTGGTCTTTTTCCGGTTTGGCTTTGGGTTTAGCTGCTTCCGTCTTTTTTGCCGGCTGCGGCTGTGCCGCTGCCTGGGGTTGAGCCGGCGTCGGTTTTGCTTCGGCCCGGGTCCGTCCGGGAGTCACGCCTTGGGCCGCGACCGTCTCAATCCTGCCGCTTACCGGTTCCACCCCGACTTCGTAATATGCATCATCGACATAAACGTTAAATATCCGCAGATCTTTCCCCTTGGGCGGAATCTCTTTTTGGGGCTTTTCCACCAGCTTGCCGGCCTTGGCCTTTTCAATCAGTTCCGCTTCAGCCATGACCGCTTCCATTGTTTTCGGCTTTGTTTCCGGCGGCGGCGCTTCCTTGCCGTATTTCCAGTTTAAAAACCGCTTGCCGGTAACCGGGTAAAGCGCATAAATCAATACATCGTCCGGATCGTCCGTCAGGTCCTTGACGGCCGCTCTGGCTTTTTCCAGCTCCGGCGCTAAAGCTTCTGCCGGACGGCAAGTGATGGGGGTTTCCCCGCCCTTGTACCCCTTCAAAGCTTTCTTCTGGAGCACCGGGTCGATGGGCTCGGCCGTTTCCCCATACAAGCCGAAACACAGGTCTTTGACCTGGGCGGTTATCATTTTATAGCGCTCGTTCGGATCGTCAAAAAGGACGTTGTTCACCGTTTGAATGCCGACAATCTGGCTGGTGGGCGTCACCAGGGGAATCTGGCCCAGATCCTTTCTGACCCGGGGAAGTTCGGCAAAAACCTGATCCAGTTTATCCAGCGCGTTCATTTCCTTTAACTGGCTGACCAGATTGGAGAGCATCCCGCCGGGGGTCTGGTGCAGCAGGACATTGATATCGATGATCGACATCTTGGTATCATCCAGCAGGTGCCGGTATTTGGGCAGAATCTCTTTTTCCAGTATGTCGTTGATCGCCGCCAGTTCCCTGATATCAAAACCGGTATCGCGATTGGTCCCCAGCAGGGCCATCACCAGCGGCTCGATGGCGGCATGCGACGTGCGAAACGCAAAGGGCGACAGGCACGTGTCCAGCATGTCCACGCCTGCTTCCACGGCTTTTAACTGGGCCATGGCGGCCATGCCGGAGGTGAAATGGCTGTGAAGATGAATCGGGAGGGAGACCGCCGCTTTCAAGGCCTTGACGATGTCGTAGGCATCATAGGGCGCGATCATGCCGGCCATGTCCTTGATGCAGATGCTGTCGGCGCCCATGCGCTCAAGGGCTTTGGCTTTCTTGACGTAATAGTCGAGGGTGTACACCTCCCCGCCCATGCGCGCTTCCGTCAGGGTGTAGCAGATGCAGCCCTGGAAATGTTTGCCGCTGGACTTGATCACCGGCACCACGGTTTCAAAATTGCGGTAATCATTGAGCGCATCAAACGTTCTGAAGATATCCATCCCGTTTGCCACAGTTCTTTCAATAAAAGCGCGGGCGACATCATCCGGATAATTTCGATACCCCACCAGATTCTGCGCCCTTAGAAGCATCGAAACCGGTGTTTTTTTGATATACCGCTTGAGGGTCCGGAGGCGTTCCCAGGGATCTTCATTGAGAAAGCGGTGCATGGTGTCAAATGTCGCGCCCCCCCATATTTCCATGGCCCAGAAGCCGACGTCGTCCATCATTTCGGCAACGGGAAGCATGTCTTCCGTGCGTCCCCGGGTGGCAAACAGGGACTGGTAGCCGTCCCGCAGGGACAGGTCTTGAATTTTTACCGGATTTTCCGCTTTGGGCCGGTCTTTGGCGTAATTCATCGCGGTCATTTTAAGCTGATCATGGTCGTTCATTTTTTCCGATCCTTACTTATTAAAGGTCCTCAACTGCATCAGTGTCCGCATCTGCATCTGGTGCTGCCGGCCGCTGACGCCCCAGATGTTCATCCGGGAAGTAAAACCACCATTCCTCAAGATCGGGTGGCCGTCTTGCGATGCTTCCGTTTCCAAATAGCGGTTCACCGCAGCGATGGCAGCAGCAACTTTTTTATCATCATCCATGGGATCTCCATTGAATTATCACCTTAATTTTACACCAGCCGATCAGACCGGGATATTTCCGTGCTTTTTGGGCGGACGGGTTTCGCGTTTGGCGCCCATGGCTTCAAGGGCGGCAATCAGCCGCGGCCGGGTTTCCCTCGGCATAATGACGGCATCGATATACCCCCTGCCGGCAGCTTGATAGGGATTAGAAAACAGTGTTTCATATTCCGAAATTTTATTTTTTCTTTCCGCCGCCGGATCTGCCGCGCTCTGTATGGCCTTGCGGTGAATAATATTGGAGGCGCCTTCGGCGCCCATCACCGCGATCTCAGCGCTGGGCCAGGCAAAGGCCATATCGGCCCCCAGATCCTTGGAACACATCGCCAGGTAGGAACCGCCATAGGCTTTACGGGTGACCAGCAGCAGCTTGGGCACGGTCGCTTCGGAATAACACCACAGCAGCTTGGCCCCGTGGCGGATAATGCCGCCCCATTCCTGCTGGCTGCCGGGCATATAGCCGGGCACATCGGCAATGGTCAGCATCGGAATATTAAATGCGTCACAAAAACGAATAAAACGGGTGGCCTTATCCGACGCATTGATATCCAGCACACCGGCCCGTACCATCGGCTGATTGGCGATAATGCCGATGGTTCTGCCGTTGAGCCTGGCAAAGCAAACGATGATGTTCTGGGCGTAAAGGGCATGCGGTTCAAAGATTTCGCCGTTGTCAACGATGGAGAGTATCACGTGCTTCATATCATAAGGCTTGCTGGGTCGGTCCGGAATAACGGTGTCCAGGGCCGGGTCCACCCGCGTCGGATCATCCCCCGTGTCCACCACGGGCGGATCTTCCATATTGTTGGCCGGCAGGTATGACAGCAGCGCTTGAATCCGGCGGATGGCATCCTCATCGCTCTCACAGGCAAAATGAGCCACGCCGCTCTTCTTGTTGTGGGTCATGGCGCCCCCAAGCGCTTCAAAGGATATCTCCTCTCCGGTTACCGCTTTAATGACCTCCGGTCCGGTGATGAACATATAACTGCTGTTTTTTACCATGAAAATCCAGTCCGTCATGGCCGGCGAATAAACGGCGCCGCCGGCCGTGGGCCCCATGATGGCGGAAATCTGGGGGATCACGCCCGATGCCGCTGAATTGCGGAAAAATATCTGGCCGTAGCCGGAAAGGGCGTCCACCCCTTCCTGGATGCGAGCCCCTCCGGAATCGTTGATGCCCACAAAAGGAACACCGGCCTTTAAAGCCAAGTCCATCACTTTGCATATTTTCTTGGCATGCATTTCGCCCAGACTGCCGGCCCGGGAGGTAAAATCCTGCGAAAATGCAAAAACCGGACGGCCGGACACAAGTCCGTGTCCGGTGACGACCCCGTCGGACGGGATGTCAACTGTTTCCATAATAAAATTGACGCAGCGATGCGCTACAAACATATCAATTTCACGAAATGTTCCGTCATCAAACAGCAGATTTAAACGCTCGCGCGCGGTCAGCTTGCCGCTTTCATGCTGTTTGGCAACGGCGGCATCTCCGCCCATATTCAGGATTTTCTCCTCACGCCCTCTTAAATCTTTTATTTTATCTTCAACAATACCCATTATCGCATTCCTTTTTTGTCATATAACAAAAGCAGATCATTTGCGGCTGCTGCCGGAGTGATCGCTCCGCTTTCCACAGCCTGTTTAATCTTCGGCACTTGCGCATTTATTTCCCTGTTGCTGTAAAAACGCGCCTTCAGCCCTTCTTCCACCAGGGCCCACATCCAGTCATGGGCCTGATTACGACGTTTTTGATCTAATTCTCCCGTGGCCGTCAGTTTTTCCCTGTGGGCTAAAACAGTATCCCATACCGCTTCGATACCCGTCAGCGCCAATGCGCTGCAGGTCAATACCGGTGGAGTCCAGGACGGCGACGACGGCGTCAATAGGCTGAGGGCGTTTTCGTACGCTTTTTTTGCCAGCCGAGCCTTTTCAATATTATCGCCGTCGGCCTTGTTGATGACAATGGCGTCGGCCAGCTCCAGAATCCCTTTTTTGATCCCCTGAAGTTCATCCCCGGCGCCTGCCAGCATCAAGACCAGAAAAAAATCCACCATGGATGCGACCCGGGTTTCGGACTGGCCGACCCCGACGGTTTCAACGATCACAACGTCAAAACCGGCAGCCTCACAGATGAGCAGGGCCTCGCGCGTCTTTCTGGCAACCCCGCCCAGGGTTCCTTCTGTGGGAGACGGCCGGATAAAAGCCTTTTCTTCCAGCGCCAGCTTTTCCATCCGCGTTTTATCGGCCATGATGCTGCCGCCGCTCCGGGTGCTGCTGGGATCGACAGCCAGAACCGCCACGCGCAGCCCTTTACGCACAAGCAGCATGCCGAGATTTTCAATGAACGTACTTTTGCCCACCCCCGGAACACCGGTTATCCCCAGCCGTAGCGCCTTTCCGGTATAAGGGAACAACCGGTCCAGAATCGTTGCGGCCAGTTCCTGGTGAGTCGGCAAAGAACTTTCCACCAGCGTAATGGTTTTTGCCAGCATGCGCCGGTTGCATTCCCTGACGCCGTTAATGTATGGCTGCGCGCTGTCAGTCGCCATGGGCTGTTTTGCTCTTTTTCTCCAGGGCATTCAGGACCTGATTGGCAGAATCCGTTACAACGGTCCCCGGCCCGAATATGCCGGCGACGCCCTGGGCACATAAAAATTCATAGTCCGCAAGGGGAACGATGCCGCCCACCACCACCAGAATATCCCCGCCCCCTTCTTTTTTAAGCGCCTCCAGCAGGCGCGGAACCAGGACCTTGTGGCCGGCCGCCAAGGTCGAAACCCCGACGATGTGAACATCATTTTCCACCGCCATGCGGGCGACTTCCGCCGGTGTCTGAAACATCGGGCTGATATCCACATCAAACCCCATGTCGGCATAAGCGGTGGCAATCACCTTGATCCCGCGGTCATGCCCGTCCTGCCCCATCTTGGTCACCAGTATTCTCGGCCGCCGCCCGTGTCTGTTATGGAAATTATCTGTCCTTTTTCGGAGGGAGGCGATAATTTCACTATCTCCGAATTCAGCCGCATACACCCCGGAGATGCACTGGGTTGTGGCCACATAGCGCCCAAAAACTTTTTCCATTACCTCCGATACCTCTCCGACGGTTGCCCTGGCCCGCATGGCCGGGATACAGACTTCCAGCAGGTTGCCGCTGCCTTCCGCGCTTGTTGTAATGGCGGCCAGAGCTTGCGCTACGGCCTGGGGGTCGCGTTTGGCCTTTGTATCCTTTAATCTTGCGATCTGTTCGTCGCGAATGGCAATCGGAACTTCAAAAACATCCGTTAAGATCTCTTCTTCCACCCGATATTTGTTTACGCCCACGATGATATCCTTACCCTGATCGATTCTGGCCTGGGCCCGGGCGGCGGACGCTTCAATTTTCATTTTGGGCATGCCGGATTCAATCGCTTTTGCCATACCACCCAGCTTCTCAACTTCTTTGAGAATTTTCTTGGCTTCGGCTACAATTGAATGGGTTAAATGTTCAACGTAATAAGAGCCTCCCAGCGGATCCACCACCTGACAAATTTTGCTTTCCTCCTGGACGATGATCTGTGTGTTTCTGGCAATGCGGGCAGAGGTTTCGGTGGGCAGCCCCACCGCCTCGTCAAATGAATTGGTATGCAGCGACTGGGTGCCGCCCAAAACAGCCGAGAGACACTCCAGCGTGGTCCGGACGATATTATTGTAAGGATCCTGCAGGGTCAAACTCCAGCCCGATGTCTGGCAGTGGGTTCGCAGCATGCTGGAGACAGGATTTTTGGGATTGAAACGGCCCATCAACTCCGCCCACAGAATCCGGGCGGCCCGCAGCATGGCGATGTCCATGAAAAAGTTCATCCCGATTCCGAAGAAAAAGGACAACCGCGGAGCGAAATCGTCAATGTCCAGGCCGGCGCTCAGCGCCGCCCGCACGTATTCCAGTCCGTCCGCCATGGTAAAGGCCGTCTGCAGAACAGAATTGGCGCCCGCCTCCATCATGTGATACCCGCTGATACTGACCGTATTATACTTGGGCATATGCTGCGAGCAATACGCAATGATATCCGACACGATCCGCATGGACGGCGCCGGTGGATAAATATAGGTGTTGCGGGTGAGGTATTCCTTGAGGATATCATTCTGGATCGTGCCGGTCAGCTTGGGCTGCGCAACCCCTTGTTCTTCGGCGGCCACGATAAAAGCCGCCAGCACGGGCAGGACCGCGCCGTTCATGGTCATGGAAACCGACATCTCGTCCAGCGGGATCCGATCAAAAAGGATTTTCATATCTTCAATCGTGTCAATGGCGACCCCGGCCTTGCCCACATCTCCCATCACCCGGGGGTGGTCGGAGTCGTACCCCCGGTGCGTGGCAAGGTCAAAGGCAACCGAAAGGCCCTTTTGGCCGGCAGCCAGATTCTTGCGATAAAACTCGTTCGATTCCTTTGCTGTGGAAAAACCGGCATACTGTCGGATGGTCCAGGGCCTGCCCGCGTACATGCTGGCCTTGACGCCCCGAACATAGGGGGGAAAACCCGGAAGTGTGTTGACAAAATCCAATCCCTCCAAATCTTCAGCCGTATAGAGCGGCTTGACTTCGATCCCTTCCGGCGTCATCCAGTTGAGGGTCTCAACCGGTTCCCCCCTCAGTTCCTTTTTTACGAGCGCAGACCACTTTTGCTTGTCGGGATGCTCTGCCATATCGGCTCCTTTTTTCCCTTATGCCCGGTTCATAATAGGGGCTTTGCTTTGTTGGAATAAAGATGTCTTTACACGTAATTCCTGCAGATGTCCGTACGTTATCGTTCACAAAGCTCAACCAGCACGCCGTTGGTGGATTGCGGGTGAATAAATGCGATTTTGGCGCCGCCCGCGCCGTAGCGGGGGGTTTCATCGATCAGCCGTATGCCCTTTTCTTTTAACTCGATTAAAGCCGCCTCGATATTTTCCACCTGAAATGCCACATGATGAATCCCTTCGCCCTTTTTTTCCAGAAATTTGGCGACCGGGCTGTCGGCTGCACTCGGTTCCAGTAGTTCCACCTCGCTCTCTCCCACCGGGAAAAAAGCGGTAGTAACGCGCTGCTGGGCAACGGTTTCAGACCCTTCGCAAACCAGCCCCAGGGCATCGGTCCAGAATTTTTCCCCGGCATTGATGCTCTTAATCGCAATGCCAAGATGATCAATCTTTAATATTTTCACCTGCAGTCCCTCCGTTAAAAACATATCAGGTAATACTTGATCTTTCCAGCTTCCCAGCCTCCAAACTTTCCGGCTCGCTTATATTTCACATGAATCTCGAAATTGTTGGACCCTTCAAGGTCATCAATTAATTTGGCGATGCACTTTTTTTATATTTATCCATCACTTTTTTAAACCCGGGCATCGCATTGCGGATGGTGTTGTCGTCCACGCAGTAGGCAATCCTGAAATGACCGGGTCCGCCGAAACCGCTGCCGGGAACCGCCAGAATCAGCTCCTCCTGAAGCGCTTTTACAAATTTAACATCGTCGGGGTCCGGCGTTTTCGCAAACAGGTAAAACGCTCCGGCCGGTTTCGTAAATTCATAGCCCCGGGCCGAAAGTCCGTCACACAGCAAGTCGCGTTTGCGGGCATAGAAGGACACGTCCACGCTGACCCCCTGAACCGCTGCGATTGCCCGCTGCATCAGGGCCGGGGCGCTGACAAATCCCAGTATCCGGTTGGCCAGGGCCATCCCGGCCATGAGTTCATTCTTTGAAGACGCCTCCGGACCGACCGCAATAAAGCCGATCCGCTCCCCGGGAACGGAAATGTCTTTGGAATACGAAGTGGCCATGATGCTGTCCGGATAAACGGAGAATATACTCGACACCTTTAACCCGTCATAGACAATTTTCCGGTAGGGTTCATCCGAAATTAGATATATGGTCCGTCCCGATTTTGCAGATTGTTCCCTTAACAGGGCGCCCAGTTCCGCCAGGCTCTCCTTTGAATAGATCTGACCGGTGGGATTGTTGGGCGAATTGATGAGAACCGCCTTGGTTTTCTCTGTAATCGCACCGCGGACAGCATCGCAGTCAAGGGTAAAATCCGGTCGTGTCAGAACCGTTTTCAGGACGCCGCCGTGGTTGGCGGCATAAAAATTATATTCAACAAAGTAAGGGGCCGGCGTGACAACCTCATCCCCCGGGTCCAGAAGGGTTTTTAAAATGACATTCAGGGCCCCCGCCGCCCCGCAGGTCATGATCACTTCCTTACCCGTTATCCGGATGTTCTGTTCCCCGGACAGATAGGCGGCAACCGCTTCACAGACAAACGGGTAACCGCTGTTGGGCATATAGCCGTGGCTCCCGGGCGGGGACGCATTCACGGCATCTTTCAGGGCCTGCTGGAATCTGTCCGGGGGTTCAATGTTGGGGTTGCCCAGGCTGAAATCATACACCTTGTCAGCGCCGTGGAGCGCTTTGAGGCGCGCGCCTTCTTCAAACATCTTGCGGATCCAGGATGATTTTACCAGTATGGCCTCTATGTTTTTTGCAATCGTCATATCAAAAACCTCCGATTCAGCTCACAGATACAACGGTTTTGACTCCCGGCACCTGTTCTTTGAGCATTCTTTCAATTCCGTTTTTAAGGGTCATCTGTGACATCGGACAACCCGAGCACGCCCCTTTTAATCGAACTGTTACGGTCCCGTCATTGACCCCCACCAGTTCAACGTCCCCGCCGTCAGCCTGAAGCATCGGACGAATTTTATTCAATGCCGCCTGAACCTTTTCTTTCATGAAGATTCCTCGCTTCCTGATGTAGCATGTTCTGCTTTAAATAACACAGATTGCGGTCTTCCGGCAACGAAAGTGTCATATTCGGCTGCTAAGAAAATCCTTTTTAAACTTTCCAAATTTTTCGTCACAGATGGCCGCCCGCATCCGCTTCATCAGGTCTAAATAAAAATGGACATTATGAATGGTATTTAATCGATAGGATAGAAGCTCCTTTGCCAGGTAGAGGTGCCGCAGATACGCTCGTGAATAGTTCCGGCAGGCATAGCACTGGCAGCCGGACTCAACCGGCTCGGTATCATGTTTGAAGCAGGCGTTGCTGATATTGATGGCGCCGCAACCCGTAAATAACTGCCCGTTTCTGGCATTGCGGGTGGGCATAACGCAGTCAAACATATCCGCCCCCATGTCAACCAGGTTAACCAGGTCTTCCGGTGTTCCCACCCCCATGATATACTTCGGTTTTTCCCCCGGCAGTTGCGGCAGCGTCAACCCTGCCATCTCCAGCATGATATCCTTGGGTTCGCCCACGCTTAAACCGCCGATGGCATAGCCGTTAAAACCGATTTCCACCAGTTCGGCAACAGACTCGCTGCGAAGGTCGCTGAACATCCCGCCCTGGACAATTCCAAAGAGGGCGTCCGCTCCCCGGGAATGCCGATCCCAAAAATCCTTGCACCGCCCGGCCCAACGCGTGGTCAAAGCGAGGGCTTCCCGGACGGCTCTCCTTTCTGCCGGATATTGGATGCACTGATCCAGACACATGATGATATCGGAGCCCAGACACAATTGAATTTCAATGGATTTTTCCGGGGTAAGCAGATGGGTTGAGCCGTCAATATGGGACTGAAACATAACACCATCTTCCGAGGTCTTGGAAAGTTTGGCAAGGGAAAAAATCTGAAACCCGCCGCTGTCGGTCAAAATGGCCCGATTCCAGTTCATAAACCGATGAAGCCCTGAAAACTGCCCGATCACATCGCACCCAGGCCTCAGATACAGGTGGTAGGTGTTTCCCAGAATGATCCGGGCCCCTGCTTCCACCAGTTCTTCCGGAGACAGCGATTTAACCGTTCCCAGTGTACCCACCGGCATAAACACCGGCGTTTCAATGGCGCCATGGAAAGTTCGTAACAGTCCCGCCCTGGCTTTGGAGTCGTCTGCACGGGATATAATTTCAAAATTGCCCATAAAGATTATTCGCTGCTAACTGCTTTGATTCGTAATTAGATGAAGTGTTTTCTTTTAAGAGTTTCACCGCCCGCTTCGCTCGAGCCGCAAAGGCCGCAGGGTTAAAATATTAAACGTAATCATATTAATGAATACCTGTATTAAGCGATAAACATTGCATCCCCATAGCTGTAAAATCTGTATTTTCTGTCGACTGCTTCTCTATACGCATTTAATATGTTGTCCCGCCCGGCAAACGCCGAAATCAGCATCAGGAGGGTTGATTTCGGCAAATGAAAATTTGTCAGCACGGCATCCACAATCTTGAATTCGTACCCGGGATATATAAAAAGATCGCAACTGCCCTCTGCACCCGCCAGCTTTCCGTCTCTATCGGCCAGAAACTCAAGCGTCCGCACACAGGTAGTCCCCACGGCAATGATTCTGCTCCCGGATGCCCGGGCCTGGTTGATCGCTTCGGCCGCGGCGTTTGAAACCGAATACCGCTCGGCATGCATGCGGTGCATTCGGATGTCGTCCACCCGGACCGGCAGAAAGGTTCCGTAGCCGATATAGAGCGTAATTTCAATGACCTTTATACCTTTGGCTTTTATCTTTTTCAACATAGACGCCGTAAAATGAAAACCGGCCGTCGGTGCGGCAATGGCGCCGCGCCGGGAGGCATAAACGGTCTGATATGTTTCCCGATCCTCCCGGGTGGACGCCGGATTTTCTTCCCGTTTGATGTATGGCGGCAGCGGGACGCTTCCAATCCCGTAAAGAAGCTTTTCAAAATTTCCCGGCGATCTGAATTTCAACGTGTAGATGTTGTTTTTAACACTTAAAACGTCTGCTGCCAATCCCTGGTCAAAATGCAGGGTCGATCCCTTCCGGGCAGGTTTGGATGATTTTACCAGGCATTCGCATTCAAATTCATCCGCAGTGTCTTCCAGCAAACGCCTGCCGGCATAATCGAGGATCAGGACTTCGGCCCTGCCGCCGGTCTCTTTTCGGCCATAAAGCCGCCCGGGAATCACCTCGGTGTTGTTTATGACCAATACATCGGAAGGCGCCAGCAGGCTGTCCAAATCAATAAAACTGCGGTGTGAAAGCGCACCGCTACGACGGTTCATCACCAGCAGCCGGGACTGATCCCGCTGGGTTGCCGGCTGCTGGGCGATCCGTTCTTCGGGAAGATCATAATCATAGTCATCCAAACTAAACATCGGGGTCAATTCCTGCCAATATAAACCAGCCACAGACCGGTTGCCATCAGAACAAATCCGAATTTTCGCAAGGTTCCCTCGGGCATCTCAAGTACTTTTTGAACCCAAATCTTCATTTTTTCGGGAAAGGCAAAATAGGGAAATCCTTCCAAAATCATTACCATTCCCAATACACATAGAAAAAAATCCATTGAATTTCACCCCTGCATGACGATAAAGGTTTCTTTTTAATCATTTAGACTGTTTTTTGTCAAACCTAAACTGAGCGTTTCAAATTCAAAAAAAGTGTAAAATATCTTTTATTTTTAATGAATTATACGATTTATCTTTTTAAAAAAGGCAAAATAAAACGGGAAGGGATCAGGGGTTCAATAGAAATGGACAATAGAGAGGGATCAAACTTAATTGGTTTATCAGTCCGCTAAGACAGGCTTTGGACAAACTCTTTTAATCTGAAAGAAAACGTTTCAGGCAGCGGTTTATCGCCCGTATTCCGGCACAGGTCGATGGTTCGCTTTAGGGTATCCAGGCACGTCTTGCAGCGAATGCATTCCCGGGCGTGCCGTTCAATGTCCTGGCAGGTCAGCTCATCCAGTTCATTGTCGATGTATTCGGAAAGCTTTTCAAACATTGCCAGGCAGAATTTCATATCATGGGTATGACTGTTCATTTTCAAAATACTCTTGCAGTTTTTCCTTTAAAAAAAGACGCGCCCGATAGAGCCTGACTTTGACATTGGCCGGGCTGATCTTTAAAATCTGAGCGGTTTCTTCCGTTGAAAAGTCCTCCATATCCCTTAATACGATAACCAGTCTATATTTCTCAGGTAGCGATTGAATAGCCGTTTGAACGGTGTCAGACAATTCAGCGTTCAGCAACTTGTCAATGGGCATGGCGGCCCAGGCCGGCAGTTCGGTCTGAACCGGTTCGCCCTCTTTGGGAATAAATTCTTCCAGGGATAATTCCCTTTCCGGCGCATATTTGGATTTTCTGCGTTTTTTAATGCAGACGCTGCCGGCGATCCGGTACAGCCAGTTCTTGAATTTGGTTTCATGGCGAAAGCTTTTTAAATATTTGAATACATTAAAAAATGTTTCCTGAACCAAGTCCTCGGCATCGCTTTTGTCCCGGCACATTCGCAAACCGAAGTTATAAAGCCGGTGCTGGTAACGTTTCACCAGATCAAGGAACAGATTCTTCCGGCCGGAATTGATGGCCTCAATCAGTTCAGAGTCATCATCCTTTTTTTTTCTGTGCTTCGGATTGTTTATCGTCATTTTTTTTTCTTGTCACCTGACAAGCATCCCGCACTCAGGTGGAAACACCCAGCTTGGGCAGAATATAGGCCTGCAGGAGGTACCATGCGCCGATAAAAACGACTACGATCAGAAATTCTTTCATGCGTTTATTCCCTTTCCATATGGTTATGCACCGCAATTGTCCAGCTTTTTTTAAACAGGATTCCGTACAGGGTCGCCATTAGAAACAGCATCACCCCTATCAGGTGACTGAGATCCATAACAATGATCACCCCCGGCGGAAACCAGAATCCCGGCAAATTTCGCAAGACCAGAAAAGCGCCTGTGAGAAGTATGCCGCCTAATAAGGCCGACAGTAAAAGCCCTGTCGGCGTTAATTGCAGGGTTTTTCGCCGGGACAGCAGGAAGTCCGCCAGAACATACGCCGCGGCCCCGATGAGCAGCACCGCACCCAGATAGTGGAGGTAATGGGTTACATAAAATTCTGCAAGCCAGCCCAGTCCGGGGATATCCGCAATGTAATATCGCTTGAAAATCGGCATCTGGCCGAATCCCGATAATGCCAGCAACAGGATGAGCGCCGCATAGCCGTATTGAAATGTCCGTTTTTTCGGCGTTTTCCGATTCAGTGGGTCTTTATTCATTGGGAGCGCCCTCTTCTTTTGTTGATTTGAACATCTTGTAATATTTACCCGCAGCAGCAATCGCCCCTGCAAAGGGGGCGATCAGCATGGCGGCCACCAGTTTGTCGGCCTGCTCCATGGTGGCGGCCACGGACTTTAGATGGGGGCGACCGCTTCCCTTTTCGATCTGTCGGTTTAACGTTTCAAAAGGGACCGGAGAGACATAGATCGTGTTGGTCCCGCCGTTCTCGGTTTCGCCATAGATATAGCCGCCGGTTTCTTTGGCCAGTTGATGGGCTTTTTTTATAATTTCAGGCCGAGGCCCGATGGTCTGGACCTCTTCCGGACAGGCTTCAATACAGGCTGGCAGTTCACCGTCAGCCACCCGGTCATAGCAACGGTCGCATTTGTACATCACGCCGTTGCCGGCAAGAGACGGCAGCAAATCAAGGTATAGTCCCGTGCCGGTTTGACGCTGGGGGATACTCCAGGGGCAAACGGCCTTGCACTTGGACCCCCCCAGACAGATATCGGCATCAATCCGGGCGATTCCATTCTCAAGCTGCTGGGCGGCCCCCCATGGGCACAGTTTGACACAGGGTGGATTGGCGCAGTGCATACAGCGCCGCGGCAGGGTCAGGGTCTTTTCCTTGCCGTCAATTTCAACAGCAGCACTTTGAATAAACAGCCAGTTATAAGGCGTCAGTCGGTCACTGACATCCTTTTTATCGGACCAGTCTTCAACTTTCACCCTTGGGGGATACATCGCCGGAAACGGTTTTCGGGGGTTCGGTTTTTTTTCTTCGTTGACTTCGCGGCAGGCCTCAACGCAGGCTTCGCAGCCAACGCATTTACTGATGTCAAGGAGGGTGGCCAGCTGCCGGCGCTCATCCAGTCTTGCCGCCCTCGCCGGCACTCCGCTGGCGGCAACCGTGCCGGCAGCAGCCAGACCGCCTTTTATAAATGCCCTTCTCGATATGCTTGGAACCACTCATCCTCCCTTTCCGGTCCTGTGAAAAACGCCGATATGCCGATATTGCGCCCCCGCCGCGCCGTTTATAACCTAACGTGCCGGGGCCGATCGAACAGGACACCTTCCTGTTTATCCGGACCGATCTCTAGAAGTTTTTGATTTCATCAGGTTAACGCATATTTTAATTGTTTGACACCCCATGCCGAATAGACCCTTTTTTTGCGGGGCTGTTTTAATACTTTACCTTGTAGAGCCAAAGGCTTCCCCTTGGTTACAAATGAACCGGAATGGTATTCTGTCATTCGCCGTGTGGGGTCAGATGGGGTTAAAACCGACTTATAGGCTGCGGTATGCAATCTGATTTTCAAACGAAATTATGCATATACGCCAGGCTTTTCTTGACAATGTTCCCGATTTCGTTTGTTTGGGGCACTTCCGCTGCAATTTGATCGATATAGCCCCGCTGCTGGAGGGTTTTAAAGGACGGTTGAAAATTAAGATCATATACCCAGCTGATCTGCAGCAGTTTAAAGTCGTTTAGCGTTCTTAAATCCTCAATGCGGGCATAGCGTCCCGCTTGAAGCGCCGCCACAACTGCCCGCGAGCACGTCGGCAAGTCCGGAAGGCCCAATTCGATCGTTTGATTGGGAGCTTCACCCTGTCGCTGACGGCGCTGCCGGTAATAGTCGCAAAATACCCGCCAGATATCCAGTTTGTCGGCATCCCGCAGCAAGCGCATGAAAAACAGCGTCCGCTCATCCTGGCTTTCGGGCAAAGCCGCTGCATTATGGTGAGAAATGGCGCTGGTGATCAGTCCTTTTTCCGGTTCTCGACAGGCCGACAACACATTATGGAGCGCAATTTCCGCAACACCCAGCGCGGCGTGGTTTTGAGAAACCCGGTCATCAAATGTCCTGTAGCGCCGGTATTGCTTGAATCTTCCGAGGTCGTGAAACAGGGCCATTGTTTTCGCCAGCAGGATATCCCCGGGGGACAGGTCCAACTTTTTGGAAAGCAGGGTGATATTGCCGCAAACGCGATAGGTGTGTTCTTCTTTCAGGCGTATGGCGTGATTGTCGTCAGGATTTTCAGTAAGATACCCGGAAACATAAGCTTTAAACCATTTGATCCACTGCTTAAAATCTTCTGGATTCATAAAAATTTGTCTTCGATCAGGTCAGCCAGGGGTACAATGTCTTCCAGCCCAAACGTCGGCACTTTCAGCTCGATGTCGGCATTGGTCACGAGGGCGATCAGATTGGAATTTCCCGCTGAAAGCGGGTGCTGATGTCGTTCCCTGCGAAAAATCTCTATCTGGGGTTTATGGCCGTGTTTAAACCCCTCGGTAAGAACAAGATCCATGTCCCGGAAATACCCTTCCAGTTCATCCAGGGTTTCGCCTTGGGCATTCTTGACCATAACAATCGAATTGGGCGCCGCCACAAGAACCGTATCCGCCCCCGCAGCTCTATGCCGCCAGCTGTCCTTACCCGGTTTGTCGAACTCGAATTCATGAAAGGCGTGCTTGATGACACCGATGCGATACCCCCGCCGCTTTAATTCCGGAATCAGTTTTTCGATAAGCGTAGTCTTGCCCGACTCGGATTTTCCCACAATAGAAATAATAGGTGGCATATTGGTTACCTGTAAAAAAGTTTGTTATTGGCATAATCGACTTATTGCGCTACTGTAAATCAATCAGCGCAAAATGTATCGACAGCGGCAAACAAATCTTGTTTTATAAATTTGTTCTTTTATCATCCGAACGGATTACGATACGGAATTTCGAACCGAAACTAAGTCGCAAAACGAATTATGTCAAGCAGTTCTTGCCGGCGGCAGGAACTGATTTTGCGCTGCTTGACAGTTTAATGCCCTTTTTCTATATCATCATCATATTCAAAAGAGGAGGCAATCCATGGACCAACCGGCAAATCATTAGGGTGCGGCTCTTTTAGGACGACATTGAGCAGCAGTTTTTAACATATAGTATCAAGCCCCATAAAGAAAATTGCCTT